>JBBRWQ010000013.1:0-51215 GCA_038249115.1 Actinomycetales bacterium | reverse complement strand
TCGCCCGGTTCCGACCGTTCGAGATTGAGCGTCCCGACGACGGCGCATTCGAGGTCATCACGATTCGGCACGCCGCCAAGTGGAAGATTTTGGGCACCGCACTCAAGGCAAGCCTGCGCGGCCTGGGGCCCCAGCCCAGCGGAACCGAGTACGCGTTCACGACCGTCAAGGCGATGCCGATCCAGATCGATAGTGAGGTCATGGATCTCGACGCCAACACGCACGTCCGTATCGACATCGCGCCGAAGGCGTTGCGGACGGTCCTGTGAGGCGCACGTCTGCGTCCTCAACGGAACCGACCAGGTCGACAACCCGGTTTGGTAGCCGTTCGGTCCTGTCCGCCGTGACGCTGGCACTGGTGGCGGTCCCTGGAGCTTTGACGCTTCTGCTGGTGGAGGACAAGTGGGTGCCGTTGCTCCAGGCCGACAACGGGGCACGGGACAGTTTGCACAGTTTTGCGGTAAGCCACCAGGGGTTTGTCGAGGCGATGCAGCTGATCAGCGATTCGGGGTCGGCACGTGCCTGGCAGATCGTCCTTGGCGTGGTTGTGGTCTGGCTGCTCTGGCGTCGACTGCCCCGACTGGCACTGTTCGTGGCGATCACGGCGGCGGGGTCGTCAGTGCTGAACACCGTTGTCAAGGCTGCGGTCCACCGACTACGGCCAGTCCTCACCGACCCGGTCGCCCATGAGCCCGGGTCGAGCTTTCCCAGTGGCCACGCCCAGGCAGCGATAGTTGGCTATGCAGTGCTGCTGCTGGTGTTCCTACCCGTCCTGCATGGAGCGTGGCGCAGGGTTGCGTTCACCCTGGCGATGTTCATGGTCCTGGCGATCGGCTTCTCCCGTGTCGCACTCGGCGTGCACTACGTGTCCGACGTGGTGGCCGGCTTTGTCCTGGGTGCGGCATGGGTGGCTGCCATGGCGGCGGCGTTCAATGCGATGCGGGTCGACCGCGGACACCGGAGGGTGGATGTGAGGGAGGGGCTGGAGCCCGAGCAGGCGCAGCGCCTGGCAGGAAACCCCAACGACGGCGACGAGGTCGACCGCTCCGAGTGAGACCCTCGGACTACCCGGTCGCCCCGGGGCGCTTGGCGGCCGCAGGTGTGCCGCGATGCCGGTTGAGCAAACAGCCGGCAGCAAGCCCGGCGCAGACCAGGCCGTTGATGGCGCCGACCACGACGTCGCTGAGGTGGTGCATGCCCCGGTACAGGCGCGCGTAGGCGACCAGGACGGGAAGGATGGAGCACGCGGCGATCACGGTTCGGCGTAGCCAGGTCCGCTCAATGGTGGTGGCCATGATGGCGAGGGAGGCGTACAGCGCGACGCTGGCTCCGACGTGGCCGCTGGGGTAGCTGGAGGTGGGAGGGGCGGGGTCCAGATGCGGGACGTCCGGGCGTGGGCGTCCGGTGACGAGTGTCGCGGCGACGAAGATGCTCGCCTGCAGGCTGATGGCGATGGCCGGGATGACTGCGAACCACCAGCGTCTGGTGCGCCACCAGACCAGGGCGACGGCGAGGGCGCACACGCCGATGATGATCTCGGTGTTGCCAACGTGGGACCAGAGCGCTGTGACCGAGTCCCATGTTCGGTCGCGGGTGTCCTGAAGTGACCGGTTCAGGGCGCTCTCGGAACGGTTCCAGCCAACCAGTGGCCCTGTGAGTAGCCTGCCGAGCGCGATGATGGCCACCCACAGCGCAACGCCAGGGGCGAGTGCGCGAAGCAGGAAGCCGCGTATGGCGGTGCGTCGGTCTGGTCCGGTGGTCCGAGCCAGGTCGGGGGGGACGAGAAACATGTCGGGTCGTCCTTCTCGGTTGGGCCACTTCGCCGGGGCTGATGGTCACCCCTGCGATCCAAGATCGTAACGGCCATGAACGGGGTGGTGCCAGTAGAGTCACCTTGGCGAAAGGAGACTCTGATGGCGCAACAACGCGACGTGAGCAGAGCCGCAAACAAGGTCGAGGGCCAGCCCGTCCTGCAGATCGGGGCCCGGGTTGGGTATGCCGTGAGCGGCGTTCTGCATCTGCTGATCGGCTGGATTGCCCTGCAGGTGGCATCCTCTGCCAGCGGCAAGTCGGCGGACCAGTCCGGTGCGTTGCAGACCCTTGCCGGGAACAGCATGGGCCGGTTGACTCTCTGGTTGGCGGTGGTGGGGTTCCTCGCGCTCGGATTCTTTCAGCTGGCTTACGGTCTTGCGGCGCGACCAAGCGCGGGCTCCTCGCCGTGGGCCGTCCGGGCCAAGGGCATCTCCAAGGCGGTTCTCTACCTTGCGCTTGCCTGGACAAGCTTCAGCACCGCCAAGGGACGCCCGAGCAGCAGCAAAGCCCAGAGCGCCGACTTCACCGCCTCCTTGCTGCAACAAACCGGGGGCCGACTGTTGGTCGGGGTCATCGGCCTGGTCGTCATCGGAGTGGGCGGCTACCACGTCGTCAAGGGCTGGACCAGGAAGTTCCTCCAAGACTTGAGCGACCACCCCGGCACCCTTGCTACCCGGGCCGGGGTGGTCGGCTACATCGCCAAGGGCGTCGCCCTGGCCGTGGTTGGGATCCTGTTCGTCACTGCCGCGGCGCAGAACTCAGCGAGCAAGGCGACCGGACTCGACGGGGCGCTGCGCACGTTGCGTCAGCAGCCGGCCGGGCCCTGGCTCCTGACTGCCGTGGCCCTCGGCATCGCCGCCTATGGCGTCTACAGCTTCGCGCGCGCCAGGCATGTCCGCGTCTGAGTCGTCAAGCTCCATGATCGGGCGGTGCGTCCCTAGGATGACCGGCCGCCACGACATCAGGCGCTGTATGTGGCCGAGATGACGCCGCGCGCCAGCGTGTGGCCGCCCATGGTGAAGGCGGTTACCGCGGCGCTGGCGGTTTCGTCCAGGCCCAGGTCATCGGTGTCGAGGGCATGCACCGCGAAGAGGTATCGGTGGGCTCGGTCGCCGGCGGGCGGGGCGGAGCCGTCATACCTCTTGTTCCCGAAGTCGTTGGCCACGTGAAAGGCCCCTTGGGAAGCGTTCTCAGCCGTGCCTGCGCCGACGTCCAGGCTGAAGACATCAGCAGGGATGCCCAGCAGCAGCCAGTGCCAGAAACCCGAAGGGGTGGGCGCGTCGGGGTCGAAGCAGGTGACCGCATAGCCCTTGGTGCCGTCGGGCGCGCCCGACCAGGACAGCTGTGGTGAGAGGTTCTCTCCCGAAAAGCCCCATCCGTTGAAGACATGTTTCTCGGGCAGCCTGGCGTCGTTCCCGATAGACGTGCTCGACACAGTGAGAGCCGACACCTGGGGCAACATGGAGTAGGGGTCGGGGGACACCGGACGGTCGAGGTTCATGGCGCCGACACTAGCGACGTGGCCGAGACTTCTGCCACCCCTTACGGTGGAGCAATGGAGCCGGTCTACACCCCCGTCATCGCTGTCGCGAGAGCGTTGTTCGCGGCAGAGGGTCTCACGTTCACGATCACGGGTGCGCACAACATCCCACGTTCCGGTGGCGCGGTTCTGATGATCAACCACCTGAGCTATATGGACTTCGCATACGCCGGCCTCGCGGCGATCCCCAGCAAGCGACTGGTGCGGTTCATGGCCAAGGACGACGTGTTCCGTCACAAGATCAGCGGCCCTCTGATGCGGGGAATGCACCACATACCGGTGGATCGGACGGCAGGGGCGGCCTCGTTCCGCGCCGCGGTCGCTGCCCTCAAGGCAGGGGAGATCGTGGGGGTGTTCCCAGAGGCGACGATCTCGCGTTCGTTCGAGCTCAAGGGGTTCAAGAGCGGCGCGGTCCGGATGGCCCAGGCCGCCGGGGTGCCGGTGGTACCGATGGTCATCTGGGGGTCCCAGAGGGTGTGGACCAAGGGCTATCCCAAGCGGCTGGGGCGCACGAACGTGCCGATCACTCTCAGCGTGGGCGAACCGATCCTGGCTGGGCCCAAGGACAACGCCGACGACATCAACGCACAGATCAGGGCCCGGATGACCGAGCTGCTGCACGCCGCACAGGAGGCATATCCAGCGGTTCCGTCCTCTGAGCTGATGTACCTGCCGGCCCGGCTCGGCGGCTCCGCCCCGACTCTTGAACAGGCGACTGCCATGGACGAGGCCGATGTGGCACGCCGTGCCGGGCGGCACGGGTCGGCCGGCTGACCACAGTGCTCGTCTCGCTCCTGCGCACCTACCTGCGTCCCTACCAGCGGCCCATCGCGATGATCGTGCTGTTCCAGCTCGTATCGACGATCGCCAGTCTCTACCTGCCCGGGCTGAACGCGCAGATCATCGACGAAGGAGTCGTCACCGGCGACACCGGCTACATCGTCCGCACGGGCGTCGTGATGCTGGGTGTGACGGTGGTTCAGATCCTGTGCTCGATCGGCGCGGTCTACTTCGGTGCCCGCACCGCGATGGCGCTGGGCAGGGACCTGCGCGAGTCGGTCTTCGTCTCCGTCGACTCTTTCGCAGCCCAGGAGGTCGGACGGTTCGGCGCCCCCTCGCTGATCACGAGATCCACCAACGACGTCCAGCAGGTTCAGATGGTGGTGATGCTCACCTTCACGATGATGATTGCGGCCCCGATCATGAGTATCGGCGGCATCATCATGGCGCTTCGTCAGGACGTCTACCTGTCCTCTCTGTTGGTGGTGATCGTCCCGACCCTGTTGCTGTGCGTCATCCTGATCATCTCCAGGATGCGGCCGTTGTTCAGGTCGATGCAGGAGAAGATCGACCTGATCAACCGGATCCTGCGCGAGCAGATCGGTGGCGTCCGCGTCATCCGGGCCTTCGTCAAGGACACCCATGAACAGCTGCGATTCGACGGGGCCAGCACCGACCTGATGGACGTGTCGGTCCGCGTCGGACGGCTGATGGCGCTGATGTTCCCCACCGTGATGCTCATCATGAACGTCTCCAGCGTCGCCGTGATATGGCTTGGTGGTCACCGAATTGCCAGTGGGGACATGCAGATCGGCACGCTGACAGCCTTCCTCAGCTATCTCATGCAGATCCTCATGGCGGTGCTGATGGCGACGTTCATGTTCGTGATGGTCCCTCGGGCCGAGGTCAGCGCCGAGCGGATCACCGAGGTGCTCGACACCGTTCCGAGCGTGCGACCGCCGGAGGAGCCGCTGGTGCGCACCCGGCATACCGGCGTCGTGGAGCTGCGGGAGGCGTCGTTCAGCTATCCGGGAGCCCAGGAGGCGGTTCTGCACGGGGTCAGCCTGGTGGCCAGGCCAGGGGAGACGACCGCGATCGTGGGGTCGACCGGCAGCGGGAAGTCGACGTTGCTCAACCTGATCCCGCGACTGGTGGACGTCACCGCCGGCATGGTGCTGGTCGACGGCCATGACATCCGTTCCCTGGATCCGAAGGACCTGAGGTCCTCGATCGGGCTGATCCCGCAACGGGCCTACCTGTTCGGAGGCACGGTTGCCACCAACCTCCGCTACGGCAACGCCGACGCCACCGACGACGAGCTCTGGGCGGCCCTTGAGATCGCCCAGGCGCGTGAGTTCGTTGAGGCGATGCCCGACGGCTTGAACTCCGTTATCGCGCAGGGTGGTACCAACGTGTCGGGCGGTCAGCGACAACGACTGGCGATCGCTCGTGCCGTGGTCAAGGGTCCTGACATCTACCTGTTCGACGACTCGTTCTCGGCGCTCGACTACGACACGGACGCTCGGCTGCGGGCGGCCTTGTCGACCATCACCGCGCACAGCGCCGTGGTCATCGTGGCGCAACGGATCAGCACGATCAGGGGCGCCGACCGCATCGTGGTCCTGGACCAGGGGTCGGTTGTCGGAACAGGGACTCACTCCGCCTTGATGTCGTCGTGCGACACCTACCGCGAGATCGTGCTGTCGCAGCTGAGCGAGGAGGAGGCCGCGTGAGCACCTCCGGCTCACGGCCCACAGAGTCGAGGCCCGCCGCGCCTCCCCGGGGTCCGTTGGGTCACATGATGGGCGGGCCGGCGGTCAAGGCCATGAACTTCAAGGGATCGCTGCGTCGTCTGGTCTCCAGGTTGCGCGGCTACCGCCGACTGGTCACCGCCGCGGTCGCGCTCGGGCTCGTCAGTGTGACGCTCTCGGTCATCGCACCCAAGATCCTTGGTAACGCGACCAACCTGATCTTTGAGGGACTGGTCGGCGGGCGTTTGCCAGCCGGCTTGACCAAGGCCCAGGCCGTTGCGCGCCTTCGGGCTACCGGGCAGGGCCGCATCGCCGACATGGTCTCGGCCATGGATGTGTTGCCTGGGCGTGGTGTTGACTTCACCGCTGTCGGCTACGCCCTGCTGGGCGTCCTCGTGCTGTATGTCGTAGCCTCCCTGCTCTCCTGGCTCCAGGGCCGGGTCAGCACCGTCATCGTGCAGCGCACGGTCTACCAGATGAGGGCCGACGTCGAGTCGAAGTTCAGTCGGATGCCGTTGTCCTACTTCGACTCCAAGCCGCGAGGCGAGCTGCTGAGCAGAGTCACCAACGACATCGACAACGTCGCCCAGTCCCTGCAACAGACGTTGAGCCAGCTGCTCACTGCCGTGTTCACGGTCATCGGTGTCATCGCGATGATGATCTACGTCTCGCCGCTTTTGTCCATCGTGGCGCTGGTGACGGTGCCCGTGTCCACCGTCATCACCCTCACCATCGCCAAGCGCTCTCAACCCCAGTTCGTCCGCCAGTGGGCGACCACGGGCAAGCTCAACGGTCACGTCGAGGAGGCCTACACCGGGCATGAGCTGGTCAAGGTGTTCGGTCGCGCGGACGAGTCGGTGGCTGCGTTCCGCGAGCTCAACGACGAGCTGTATGTCTCGAGCTTCAAGGCACAGTTCATCTCGGGCCTGATCCAGCCGGCCATGATGTTCGTCGCCAACCTCAACTACGTTGCCATTGCTGTGGTCGGCGGACTTCGCGTGGCCTCTGGCTCCGTCACCCTCGGCGACGTCCAGGCGTTCATCCAGTACTCGAGGCAGTTCACCCAGCCGTTGACGCAGGTCGCCTCGATGGCCAACCTGCTGCAGAGCGGGGTTGCCTCGGCAGAACGGGTCTTCGAGGTTCTCGACGCGCCGGAGCAGTTGCCGGATGCCAGCCCCGCGGTGATCCAGAACCAGGTCCGCGGCCGGGTCGCCTTCGAGGACGTGTCGTTCTCATATGACCCTTCGCGACCGCTGATCGAGCACCTTGACCTGGTGGCCGAGCCCGGCCAGACCGTCGCGATCGTCGGGCCCACCGGGGCGGGCAAGACCACCTTGGCCAACCTGCTGTTGCGTTTCTACGACGTGGACAGCGGCCGGATCACGCTCGACGGTGTCGACGTCCGGGACCTGCGCCGGGAGGATCTTCGATCCAAGTTCGGCATGGTGCTGCAGGACACCTGGCTGTTCGGCGGCACCATCTTGCAGAACATCGCCTATGGCGCCGAGGACGCGTCGGCGGCACAGATCAGCGCGGCGGCCGAGGCGGCATACGTGGACCACTTCGTGCGGACCCTGCCCGAGGGCTACGACACGCTGATCGACGACGATGGTGCCAGTGTCAGCGCCGGTCAGCGTCAGCTACTGACCATCGCGCGGGCTTTCCTGGCCGATCCGGCGATCCTGATCCTGGACGAGGCGACGAGCTCGGTGGACACCCGGACCGAGGCTCTCGTCCAGAGGGCCATGGAGGCGCTGCGTGCCGGGCGCACCAGCTTCGTGATCGCTCACCGGCTTTCGACCATCCGCGACGCCGACCGGATCGTCGTCATGGTCGATGGGGCCATCGTGGAGCATGGAACGCATGCGCAGCTGCTGGCCGCCGGAGGCGCTTACTACCGGCTCTATGCCGCGCAGTTCAGCGGGGCGATCGTCGACGAGGACCTTGAGGACGCGGCGGCGACCCAGCCTGTTCGCTGAGCTGGCCAGGGTGGTTCTACGCGGGAGCGATGGTGTACGTGGGTGCCTGAGCTTGATGGGGAGCGCTGCCCTGTGGGCGTCGGACAGTGGTGTCCGCTGAGACGCCTAGGGTCGTTCCCATGCCAGGCGCCCTGAGTTCCGAACGATCCCGCATCGCCGACGGTGTGATCACCGCCATCGCCGGTGACGACGCCGTTCTGCGCGAGGACCAGAGCCTGGCGGTGGCGGCATTGTGCGAGCCCGCGGCCAGGGTCCTCGTGGTCCAGGCAACCGGCTGGGGCAAATCGGCTGTCTACTGGGCCGCGACGGCGATCCGGCGTCATGAGGGATCCGGTCCCGCCCTCGTCGTCTCCCCGCTCCTGTCCTTGATGCGTGACCAGGTCGCTGCGGCGGGCCGGGCCGGCCTTCGAGCCGCAACCCTGAACTCGTCCAACATCGATGCCTGGTCCGAGGTCGAGGCGGCCCTGCGTGCGGATGAGCTCGATGTCCTGCTCGTCTCGCCCGAGCGGCTGGCCAACCCTGGATTCGGACGACGGGTGCTGGACGAGCTGGCTGGTCGGCTCGGGCTGCTGGTCATCGATGAGGCACACGCCGTGTCCGACTGGGGTCACGACTTCCGGCCCGACTACCGACGGGTCGCCGATGTCCTGCAGACGCTCAACCCGCAGACCCCGGTCCTGGCAACAACGGCGACCGCCAATGAGCGGGTGACGATGGACGTGGCTGCCCAGCTGGGTGAGGCGACACTCGTGCTGCGTGGTCCGCTGGCGCGCAACAGCCTGCAGCTGACCGTTGTGGACGCGCTCTCTCCGATCGAGCGCTTTGCCTGGGTCGTTGACCACCTGCCGCGGCTGTCAGGCTCCGGCATCGTCTATACCTTGACCGTCGCCGATGCCGAACGTCTTGCTGCCGCAGTGCAGTTCGTCCACGGCGACAGTCTCAAGGTTGCTGCATACACCGGTGGGCTGGAGTCCAACGAGCGCGAGCGGCTCGAGGACGCGCTCCGCGGCAACCGGCTCAAGGCGCTGATTGCCACGTCGGCGTTGGGCATGGGTTATGACAAACCCGACCTTGGTTTCGTCATTCACGTCGGTTCACCGCCGTCTCCGGTCTCCTACTACCAGCAGGTTGGCCGCGCAGGACGCGGCATCGACCACGCCCTCGTGACGCTCCTGCCCTCTGACGCCGACGCAGGGGTGTGGGACTACTTCGCGACGGCGACCATCCCCGAACGGGGTCAGGTCGAGCGCCTGCTTGCGGGCCTGTCTGTCTATGCCGGCGGTCAGCCTGCGACGGTCCCGGCGCTGGAGGCCGAGACCGGGCTACGGCGTGGACGGGTCGAGCTCTTGCTGAAGCAGCTGGCCGTCGACGGAGCCGTCGAGCGGGTCGAGGGCGGGTGGCGCCCGACCGGAGCCGAATGGGTCTACGACCAGCCGCACTATGACGGCATCATCGCCACGCGTCGGCGCGAAGCGGACATCATGCGCGCCTACACCCGCGGCGAGCGGTGTCTCATGCATCTGTTGCAGGAGTCCCTGGACGACCCCAGCGCCCAGAAATGCGGACGATGCTCGGTCTGTCTGGGGCACCTTCCCGAACCGCTGCGTGACCGACCTGAGCCCGCCATCGTCGAGGCGGTGACCCGCATGCTGAGGGGTGAGGTCACTGTCCTGGAACCCCGCAAGATGTGGCCCGGGGGAGCGTTTGGCAGCAGAGGCCGTATTCCGGCGGGGCTGATGGCCGAGACGGGCAGGGCCATTGTCTACGCCGATGCCCCCGAATGGCGCGAGCTGGTGGCATCGACGTTTCGCAGGGACGGACAACCATCGCAGGAGCTTCGCGAAGCGGCAGTCGGCGCCTTGGGCCACTGGCGCGACTCGTGGCCGGCCCGTCCCGATGTTGTCGTCACGCTGCCGGTGGCCGGCTACCCCGTGATGACCCGTGGCCTGGCCGACCATCTGGCCGAGGTCGGCAGCTTGGGCCGGGCCGATTTGACTGTCGCCATGGACCCTGCGGCGGCGATTGGTCTGTCTTCAGCGGAAGAGGCGGCGCTGTGGCGGGACGCTATCCGCGTCGACGACCACCTGCTGTCGGCTGTCGCCGGCAAGGTGGTGCTGCTCCTGGTCGATGCCTCGTCGACGCAGTGGCCGATCACCGTGGCTGCTGCCCACCTGCGTCAGGGTGAGGCGTCAATGGTGCTGCCTCTGCTCGTTCACCGCCGGCCCTGACCTGCCAGACGCGTGGGTTGTTCAGCCTGGCAAGGGGCAAGATGGCTCCATGCCGAACGTTTTCTCGCCGACGACCAGACTCGGTGCGCGCGCCCTCCTGGCAGCCGCCTCGTTGACCCTGGTGGCGGTCCCCTTTTCGTTGACGCTGTTGCTGGTGGAGGACAGGTGGGCGCCTCTGTTGCGGGCTGATGTCGGCGCACGCGACCGTCTGCACAGCTACGCCGTAGCGCACGCGGGTTTCGTCAACGTGATGCAGCTGATCAGCAACTCCGGTTCGGCGCTGGCATGGCTGCTCGTACTGACCGCGGTGTTCTGCTGGCTGTTGTGGCGTCGGCTGCCCCGGCTGGCACTGTTCGTGGTGGTCACTGCATCCGGTTCATCGTTGCTGAACTTTGTTGTCAAGACGGCTGTCCATCGACTGCGGCCGGCCTTGGCCGACCCCGTTGCCCAGGCGCACGGACTTAGTTTTCCCAGCGGCCACGCCCAGGGAGCAGTCGTCGGATATACCTTGCTGCTGTCCGTGTTACTGCCCTGGCTCCACGGACCGGGGCGCAGGGCCGCTGTCGCGATAGCGGCAGTCATGTTCCTGCTGGTCGGCTTCTCGCGAGTTGCTCTGGGCGTCCATTACGTCTCCGATGTCGTTGGCGGTTTCATCCTGGGCGCGGCGTGGGTGACGGCCATGGCTGCGGCCTTCAACGTGACTCGCTTGGACCGTGGACGTTCCCGTACCCGCCATCCGACGGCGGCAGCCCCATCGTCGAATTCGTCGCGGGCGGGCATGGTCGCCGGCACGGCGCCGACCCGCGGCGTCTGAGGACCTCCTTTGATGGCATCCTTTGTCATTGTGTCCGATCCGACAGAGGCTCGCCCGGACACGGACTGTCGGCGCCGTCGCGCTTCGGCCGGACTGGCCGTGTCCTCACGCCTCGCCGAGCGCGGTCGGATGACCGCGCCTAAGGAGTACTAGATGGGAAGCTTTCACGTCGACTCCGAGGTCGGCCGGCTCCGGCGGGCGATCCTGCATCGGCCCGGTCTCGAACTGATGCGACTGACACCAACCAACAAGGATGACCTTCTTTTCGACGACGTGATGTGGGTCGAGCGGGCACAGCACGAGCACGATGGGTTCGCTGAGGCCCTGCGCAAGCTGGATGTCGAGGTCATCAACTTCGACACGCTGCTGCGCGAGACGGTGGAGGTGCCCAAGGCGCGTGACTACATCCTGGACCACATCTTCGACGAACGAGTTTACGGTCCCATCGCGCTCGACCCGGTCCGGGCGGCGCTCGCCTCGCTCGATTCGCAGACGCTCGCGGAGACCCTTGTCGGGGGGTTGACCAAGCGCGAGGTGCTCGAGTGGGTCGACGAGCCCCCATCCCTGTACTTCCATGCGCTGGAGGACGACAAGTTCGTGCTCTGGCCGCTGACCAACCACCTGTTCACCCGTGACACGTCGTGCTGGGTCTACAACGGCGTGGCGATCAACGCGATGCGCAAGGACGCTCGCATGCTCGAGTCGCTTCACTACGAGGCCATCTACCGGTGGCACCCGATGTTCGCCAACGCGGACTTCCCCAAGTGGTCGGAGGGAACCACGGGGGGCAAGGCAACGATGGAGGGCGGCGATGTGCTGGTCATCGGAAACGGCGCAGTGCTGGTCGGGATGAGCGAACGCACCACGCCACAGGCAGTTGAGCGACTCGCCTTACAGCTCTTCACAGCGGGCTCGGCACGCTGCATCGTCGCCGTGGTGCTCCCGCAGCGGCGGGCGTTCATGCATCTGGACACGGTCATGACAATGGTCGACGGCGAGACCTTCACCAAGTACGCGGGTCTGAGCATGCTGGCGTCCTTCACGGTCGAGCCCGGCGACACCGACAAGGAGCTACGGGTCACCCAGCATCCGCCGGAGGATATGCACAGGGTTATCGCGGCGGCGCTGGGGTTGGACGACATCCGGGTGCTCACCCCGACCCAGGACGTCCACTCCGCAGAGCGCGAGCAGTGGGATGACGGATGTAATGTGCTCGCCGTCAGCCCGGGCGTGGTCATCGCCTACGAGCGCAACGTCACGAGCAACACGCACCTGCGCAAGAACGGTGTCGAGGTGGTCACCGTGGCCGGGAGCGAGCTTGGGCGGGGCCGCGGCGGCCCGCGCTGCATGTCATGTCCGATCGAGCGGGAGGCTGTCTAGCATGTCGCACAACCTGAGCGGCCTTAACTTCCTCAAGGAGCTCGACTTCAGTCCTGGCCAGTGGGGTGAGCTACTGGACCTGTCCACGTCGCTGAAGGCGGCCAAGGCGTCCGGGCGCGAGAAGCAGCACCTGAGCGGCAAGAACATCGCGCTCATCTTCGAGAAGACGTCGACCCGTACCCGCTGTGCGTTCGAGGTCGCCGCCTTCGACCAGGGAGCCCATGTCACGTATCTCGATCCGAGCGGCAGCCAGATCGGTCACAAGGAGTCGATGAAGGACACTGCGCGGGTCCTCGGCCGGATGTACGACGGCATCCAGTACCGCGGGTCTCGCCACGAGCTGGTGGAAACTCTCGGAGAGTTCGCCGGCGTTCCGGTGTGGAACGGCCTGACCGACGAGTGGCACCCGACCCAGTCGCTGTGCGACATGCTCACCATGCGCGAGTGGTGCCCCAAGCCAGAGACCGAGATCGCGTTCGCCTACTGCGGTGACGCCCGCAGCAATGTTGGCAACTCGCTTCTCATTGCAGGGGCGATGATGGGGATGGATGTCCGTATGGTCGCTCCCCGCTCGCTGTGGAACCCTGATGAGGTCGTCGCCGCCGCCTTGGCGATCGCCGAGACCACCGGCGCCCGGATCACCCACACCGAGGACACCGACGAGGGCGTCGTTGGCGTCGACTTCGTCAACACCGACGTATGGGTCTCGATGGGGGAACCCAAGGAGAAGTGGGCCGAACGAATCGAGCTGCTGCGCCCCTACCAGGTCAACGCCGACCTGATCAGGCGAACGGGCAACCCGGACGTCCGTTTCATGCACTGCCTGCCCGCCTTCCACGACCGGAATACGGCCATCGGCGAGCAGCTCTTCCAGTCCACCGGGCTGGACGCGCTCGAGGTCACCGATGAGGTTTTCGAGTCCACGGCGTCCATCGTGTTCGGCCAGGCAGAGAACCGGATGCACACCATCAAGGCCATCCTGGTCGCGACGTTGGGCGACTGAGGGTTACTGAAGGCAGGGATGGATATTGACGCCGGGCGGCGACTTCCGCAGCCCGGATGACACTCGCACGGATGATGAACATGGAGCAGCAATGATTGAGACCCAGGCACTCTCCCAGCAGGCGATCTGGCTTGCCGATCAGGTGACCGCGCACAACTACCACCCGTTGCCGGTGGTCATCGCTTCCGCTGAGGGGGCGTGGATGACTGATGTCGACGGGCGCCGTTATCTGGACTGTCTGGCGGGATACTCAGCGGTCAACTTCGGCCACGGACATCCGGTGCTGGTCGCAGCCGCCCGCGAGCAGATCGGGCGCGTCACGCTGACAAGTCGGGCGTTCCACACCGACAAGCTCGGACCCTTCTGCCGCGACCTCGCGGCGCTGGCGGGGATGGAAGTCGTCCTGCCGATGAACACCGGGGCAGAGGCTGTGGAGACAGCCATCAAGGTGTCGCGCAAGTGGGGATATGACGTCAAGGGCGTGGCGCCGGACCAGGCCAACATCATCGTGTTCGACGGCAACTTCCACGGGCGCACCACGACGATCGTGAGCTTCTCGACCGATCCCGTCGCCCGTGACGGCTTCGGTCCGTTCACCCCCGGTTTCACAGTCGTTCCCTATGGCGATGCGGCGGCAGTGGAGGCGGCCATCGACGCCAACACGGTTGCCGTGCTGGTTGAGCCGATCCAGGGTGAGGCCGGCGTGCTCATTCCGCCGGCGGGATTCCTGCAGGCGGTGCGCGACCTGTGTACTCGCGAGAACGTGCTGTTCGTCGCCGATGAGATCCAGTCGGGTCTGGGGCGCACCGGCAGCACCTTCGCTTGTGAGCTGGAGGGCGTCGAGCCTGACATGTACATCCTGGGCAAGGCCCTCGGCGGTGGGATCATGCCTGTTTCGGCTCTGGTGACCTCACGCGCGATCATGGAAGTGATTCATCCGGGCAACCACGGGTCGACGTTCGGCGGCAACCCGCTGGCTTGTGCGATCGGTCATGCGGTGGTCGGGCTGCTCGAGACCGGTGAGTACCAGGCCCGTGCGGCGATGCTGGGGGAGCGGCTGCGCAAGAACCTCGATGCGCTCATCGGTCATGGAGTCGTGGCCGTGCGTTCACGGGGGCTGTGGGCGGGTGTCGACGTGGATCCGGAGCTGATGACCGGACGCGAGGTCTGCGAACGACTGATGGCACGGGGTGTCCTGGCGAAGGACACGCACGGGTCCACGATCCGGCTTGCCCCGCCCATCGTGATCGAAGAGGCCGACGTGGACTGGCTCACCGCTCAGCTTGGAACAGTACTCGGCTGAGCTGCCTCGAGATCCGGCCGCTGCGGCCGGACCCTGCTCCACATCGACGGTGCGCCGCGTGGTCGACGTATGCCGCGTGCTCACGCGCGCGCGACACGTCGTCGCAGTTTCCGAAGGAGAAAGCGGGCAAACCACCCCCCTTGCCCTACAGTTGCGTAGGCGGGGTGTCTGCCTCAGATCCAGTCGACGATTGAGAAGGAACCATGATGAAGCTTTCCGGGTACGTGGGGGGCTCACGGTCTGTGCGCCTTGGTGTCGCTTCGCTTGCGGCCGTCGGGCTTTTTCTGGCACTCCCGGGCAGCGCCCAGGCGGCCACCCAGCCGTCGGTGGGATTGGGGACGGCCACATCCTTTGCGGTGCTGGCGGGCAGCAATGTCGCCAACACCGGCAGTTCGATCATCGCTGGGGACCTGGGCGTCAGCCCGGGCGCCGCGGTCACCGGTTTCCCGCCGGGAGTCGTGACCAACGGAACCCAGCACGTGGCTGATTCAGTCGCGGCGCAGGCCCAGGCGGCTCTGACCACCGCATATCTCGATGCTGCGGGGCGGACCCCCTTCTCCACTATCCCGGCCGAGCTCGCCGGACAGACTCTCGCGCCGGGCGTCTACTCCGGCGGAGCGATCGGTCTCACCGGTACCGTCACCCTTGACGCCGCCGGCGACCCTGGTGCCGTCTTCATCTTCAAGGCCGCCTCCACCCTCATCACGGGACCGGGCAGCCGGGTCGACCTCATCAACGGCGCCTCGTCCTGCAACGTCTTCTGGCAGGTCACCAGCTCCGCGACGATCGGAGCCGGCTCTCAGTTCCGCGGGACTGTCATGGCGCTGACCAGCATCAGCCTCAACGCCGGCGCGACCGTCGACGGTCGAATGCTGGCCCGTAATGGCGCAGTCACGCTGATATCGAACACGATCACGAAGCCGACCTGTGTTGCGGCGCCGGCACCCACAGCCACCGCCACCGCCACCGCCACGCCGACGGCCACGCCGACGGCCACGCCCACGGCGACGCCCCAGGTGACACAGGTTCCGACCGGGTCCGTGGCTACCGGTGATGGCAGCACCAGCGGTGGCGGGAACAACCTGCTGGGCCTGCTCGCTGGTTTCCTGGCGATCGGTGGGTTTGGTGGCGCGGCGGTCTTCATGTCACGTCGGCGTCATCTGAACTCCTGAAGGCAGCCGGTTGCGGACCCGTTTCGCTAGCTCCCGTCCTGATCTGGCCCGTGTGCCGGTGAAGGCGGGAGCTGCGGCGATCCTGGCCGCGATCGCAGTGCTGATCGCAGGCTGTTCCGGCCAGACGGGTGCCGCGGTGTCATCGTCCTCAGCGACGAGCCGGTTTTCGCCTACACCTCTACCTGTTCCGAGTTCCACGTCGCCGCGCGCTGTGGAGCCTGCCCATCTGGCACGGTCCGTGCCAGTCCGTCTGCAGATCCCCGCGATCAGCGTGGACTCCTCGTTGATGGACCTCGGCCTGGGCGCAGACGGAGCGCTTGAGGTTCCGCCGCGCGGTTTCCCTGCCGGCTGGTTCACCGGCGCGCCGACCCCTGGTGAGCTGGGCCCGGCGATCATGGTGGGCCATGTCGACTTGAAGGGCCCAGGGGTCTTCTACCAGCTGCACAACCTGGAGCCCGGTGACCGGGTGGTCGTCACCCGGGCCGACGGAAGCAAGCCGGTATTCCGTGTGTCACGCGTCGAACGGTTCCCGAAGGACCAGTTCCCGACCAGCCTGGTGTACGGCAACCTTGACCACCCAGGGCTCAGGTTGATCACCTGCGGCGGTTCGTTCAACTCCGCGACGGGCCACTATGACGACAACTTCGTGGCCTTCGCCGATTTCGTGGCGCCCTCCAGCTAGATCAGGTACACCGGTTCCGCGCTGATTGTTGGGTAGTAAAGCAGTCTCCCTGCGAGCGGTAGAATCAGTCGGAGCCGGCGGGGGACCTTTTTTCCTTCGCAAGAGGCGCGGGCGCCCATAGCGTGCCCAGCAAGGTTTCGGGCGGCCCGAGTGCGCCCAGCGTGTATGACGAGAGGCAACTAGGTGCGGACTTCAGAGGCGGACGTTTCAGGCGGAACACGGAAGGCGGAAGCTGAGGGCGAAGTAGCAGGCGCACCAGACCCCGTAGAGGCAAAGGCAACATGGGCGTGTGTCGACGGCAACGAAGCCGCGGCCCGGGTTGCTCATGCGTGTAGCGAAGTGATCTCGATCTACCCCATCACTCCTGCCTCGACAATGGGCGAGCACGCCGACGCCTGGACCGCTGCCGGACGCACGAACCTGTGGGGATCGGTCCCCGAGGTTGTCGAGATGCAGTCCGAGGCCGGTGCCGCCGGTGCCCTGCACGGCTCGGTTCAGAAGGGCGCACTCGGCACGACCTTCACGTCGTCCCAGGGCCTGCTCCTGATGCTCCCCAACATGTACAAGATCGCTGGCGAGCTGTCGCCGTGCGTGATCCACGTCGCCGCCCGCACCCTGGCCACCCACGCACTGTCGATCTTCGGTGATCACTCCGACGTGATGAGCGCCCGGATGACCGGCTGGGCGATGCTCGGCTCATCGTCGGTGCAGGAGGCGCAGGACTTCGCACTCATCTCCCACGCCGCCACGATGCGTTCGCGCATCCCGTTCATGCACTTCTTCGACGGGTTCCGCACCTCGCACGAGATCAACAAGATCAACGTCGTCAGCCAGGACGTCATGCGCGCCATGCTTCCGGACGAGCTGGTGCTGGAGAACCGCCTGCGCGGGCTCACCCCGGACGCCCCCACGGCGCGCGGTACCGCCCAGAACCCCGACGTCTTCTTCCAGGGCCGCGAAGCCAGCAACTCCTACCACAACGCCGTGCCGGGGATCGTGGCACAGATGATGGACGAGTTCGCCGGGCACACCGGGCGCCAGTACAACCTCGTTGACTACCACGGAGCCCCGGACGCAGAGCGGGTCGTCGTCATCATGGGCTCGGGTGCCGGTGCCGTGCGCGAGACCGTCGACGCCATGGTCGCCTCCGGCGAGAAGGTCGGTTTCCTCAACGTCCGGCTGTACCGCCCGTTCCCGGTCGAGGCCTTCCTGGCCGCGCTGCCGGCGAGCACCAAGCACATCGCCGTCCTCGACCGCTGCAAGGAGCCGGGCGCCCCGGCCGAGCCGCTGCACCTGGACGTGTCCACCGCCCTGATGGACAGCGTGATGTTCAACGGCGGCGGCGCACTGCCGACCGTCATCGGTGGCCGTTACGGTCTGTCGAGCAAGGAGTTCACGCCGCGCATGGTCGCCAGCGTCTTCACCGAGCTGGGCCGGGAAAAGCCGAAGCGACGTTTCACCGTCGGCATCGTGGATGACGTCACGCACCTCTCGCTCGAGCCCGACAACGACTTCACCGTGCCAGACACCGCGGTCTCCGCGGTGTTCTTCGGCCTCGGCTCGGACGGCACCGTCGGTGCCAACAAGAACTCGATCAAGATCATCGGTGACGGTACCGACCAGTACGTCCAGGGCTACTTCGTGCTCGACTCGAAGAAGTCCGGCGGAGGCACCGTCTCGCACCTGCGCTTCGGCGCCGACGAGATCCGCTCGACCTACCTGATCGAATCGGCTGACGTGATCGGCATCCACCAGTTCTCACTCCTTCGCACGGTGAAGGTCCTGGAGCTGGCCAAGCAGGGCGGCACGATCCTGCTCAACTCGCCGTACCCGGACGACCAGGTGTTCGACCAGCTTCCGGTCGAGGTGCAGCAGCAGCTGATCGACAAGGACCTGAAGCTGTTCGTCATCGACGCGCACCAGGTGGCCCGCGATGTCGGCCTCGGAGCGCGGATCAACACGATCATGCAGCCCTGCTTCTTCCACGTCTCTGGTGTCCTGCCCGAGGACGAGGTCATCCCGCGGATCAAGGCCTCCATCGAGAAGGAGTACGGCAAGCGCGGCCGCAAGGTCGTCGAGAAGAACTTCGCCGCCGTCGACATGGCGCTCAGCCAGCTGAGCGAGGTCAAGGTGCCGGCCGAGACGACCAGCACGCTCCATCGGATGCCCCCCATGCCCGATGCCGCGCCCGAGTTCGTCCGCGACGTCACCGCGCTGCTGATTCGCGGCGAAGGCGACCTCCTGCCGGTCAGCGTGATGCCCGCCGACGGCACCTGGCCCACCGGCACGGCCCAGTGGGAGAAGCGGGCGATCGCCCAGGACCTGCCGATCTGGGACCCGGACCTCTGCACCGACTGCGGCAAGTGCGCGGTGACGTGCCCTCATACCGCGGTACGGATCAAGATCTTCCCGAACGAGCAGCTCGAAGGCGCGCCCGAGGGGTTCCAGAGCAAGGCCTTCAAGTCGAGGGACCTGCCCGACTACCGGCTCAGCATCGCCATTGCCGCGGACGACTGCACCGGCTGCGGGATCTGCGTGGACGTGTGCCCGGCGGTCTCCAAGACCGATCCGAGCCACAAGTCGCTAAACCTCGCTGACGCGCTGGAGAACCGGGACGCCCTGCGGACGAGCTACGAGCACTTCCTGACCATCCCCGAGGTGGACCGCACCATGGTCCGCCACGACACGGTCAAGGGTGTCTCCCAGCTCCAGCCGCTGTTCGAGTTCTCGGGCGCCTGCTCAGGCTGTGGTGAGACTCCGTACCTGAAGACGCTGACCCAGCTCTTCGGTGACCGGATGCTCATCGCCAACGCGACCGGCTGCTCGTCGATCTACGGCGCCAACCTGCCGACGACCCCGTACACCGTCAATGCCGACGGCCGTGGTCCGGCCTGGGCGAACTCGTTGTTCGAGGACAACGCGGAGTTTGGCCTGGGTCTGCGACTGGGCTGGGAGCAGCAGAACGGTGAGGCCCGCCGGTATGTCGGTGAGCTCGCTGAGCTGATCGGCGCCGACCTGGCCGAGGAGCTGCTGAACGCTGACCAGAGCAACGAGGCCGGGATCGCCGCACAGCGCGGACGGGTCGACCTGCTCAAGGCACAGCTCAGCACCCTGATGAGCGACTCCACGGTGATGCTGCAGGCCTCGGCCGTGAAGCACCTGCGCAGCCTGGCCGACGAGCTGGTCGAAAAGACCGTCTGGATCGTCGGTGGCGATGGCTGGGCGTACGACATCGGCTATGGCGGTCTCGACCACGTATTCGGCTCGGGCCGCAACGTCAACATCCTGATCCTCGACACTGAGGTCTACTCCAACACCGGTGGCCAGGCCTCGAAGTCGACCCCGCGTGCGGCGACGGCCAAGTACGCGTCGTCAGGTAAGGGCACGGCTAAGAAGGACCTGGGCGCGATCGCCCAGGTATACGGCGACGTCTACGTCGCGCAGATCTCGATCGGCGCGAACGAGCAGCAGGCAGTGCGGGCCATGATCGAGGCTGAGGCCCACCAGGGCGTCTCCGTCATCATCGCGTACAGCACCTGCATCGCCCACGGCATCGAGATGTCCACCTCGATGACGCACCAGAAGGACGCGGTGGCCAGTGGCTACTGGCCGCTGTACCGTTTCCGCCCGAGCGAGGACAACGAAGGCCACCCGTTCAAGCTGGACTCGAAGAAGCCGACCAAGCCGATCCGTGAGTTCGCCCTCGCAGAGACCCGCTTCTCGATGCTGGCCCGCAAGGACAGCGAGCGCAGTGATCATCTGCTCGCCCTCGCCCAGGCGGACGCGGACGAGCGGTGGAAGCTCTACTCGCAGATGGCCGGCATGGAGCGGACTGTGGCGCACGAGGAGGTTCTCGCGGAGCCTGTTGAGAACGCCGGGGAAGTGCCGGCCATGCCGGTGCCCGAGGCGCCGACGAAGTAGGACGACGAGGCAGGTTGATCGGGTCGGTCGCACGTGGCGGCCGGCCCGATCACCGTTTCGGGATGCCTTCGTGGTGGGGTGCTTGACATAGTAAGCACGTGGTGTATATGTTGTGCAGGTGCCGGAGACGCCGTGCACCCCACCACACTTCGAGGAGTTCATCATGGCAGCAGCGACCACCAAGACCACGAGCACCGAGATTCCCGACCTGGCCCAGAAGATCCGCGAGCAGCTTCTCTCCACCGTGTGTCAGGGACAGCAGCTGTCCGTCGACGCGGCCCAGACCTGGGTCAAGGCAGTCTCGGTCCTCCCTGTGGTGGACCTGCCGGCCGTTCCTGGCATCCCGGCCCTGCCTGGCGTCGAGGCCGTGACCACGTTCACCTTCGACGTCGCCGCCGACCTGCTCAGTGCCCAGCGCGACTTCGCACTGAAGCTGGCCAACGTTCTGGTCGCAGAGAAGACAGCCTGATCCGAGTCCGACTGCGCGACGACGTAGAAAACGGGAGAGCCGATGGCAGCAGATAGCAAGCCGACCCTGCTGGGGACCTTCATCCGTGCGCAGCGACAGATGGCCAATCTGTCGCTGCGACAGCTGTCCGCGCTGACTGAAGTCTCAAACCCGTACCTGAGCCAGGTCGAGCGCGGGCTTCACGAGCCGTCCGTGCGCGTGCTCAGGTCTATAGCGGACGCCTTGAACGTGTCCGCTGAGACGCTCTTCGAGCATGCGGGACTGATTACCACGACCGAACAAGCGGACGACGAAACGACCGAGAATGCCATCCGGGACGATCGCCGACTGACTGAACCTCAGCGCCGGGCACTGCTCAGCGTCTATCGCAGCTATGTCGAGGCGAACACCGAAGGATCCTGAACCGCCCTCTCCGTGAAGCACTCGGCTCCCCGCTCACCGGCCGCATAGGAGTCTCACCATGAAGCCAGAACAAAGCCCCGAGTCGGCTGGACGGTCGATTCTCGATCGGTTGGGCATCGCCGAGGATCCGCTGGTCGGTGTCGACCCTGTCTCGTTCCTGAGGTCACTCGCGGCGGCTGGTGTCGCGCTGGTCAAGGACCCGGCCGCTGCCAGCGCTGCTGCGGCGGCTAACGCACGGCTGGCAATCGGGACAGTTGCGGCCGTGCGAGCTTCGGCGGGACGCGCATTCGGGGGCACGACGGCCGGGCCGATGAGCCCGGCAAAGGGCGACAAACGGTTCGCCGACCTCGCATACGAGGAAAACCCGCTGTACTTCCTGCTGGCACAGCAGTACCTGCTGAGCGGTCAGCTCGTGGACGAGCTGATAGATGCGTCGGCGCTGGACGCCAAGGAGGACAACAAGGCCCGGTTCGCAGCCAGGTTCATCCTCGACGCGCTCGCGCCCACCAACACCGTGCTGGGCAACCCTGCGGCCATCCGTGCGGCCTTCGACACCGGCGGGAAGAGCCTGGTCAGGGGAGCGAAGAACCTGCTGGGCGATCTGGTCAACAACGGAGGCTGGCCCTCTCAGGTCGACAGCACGGGTTTCGAGGTCGGCGTCAACATGGCCGCGACGCAGGGCTCGGTTGTGTACCGCAGTGACCTGATAGAGCTGATCCAGTACCAGCCGCAGGGCGAGAAGGTACACGCGGTGCCGTTGCTCTTCTGCCCCCCATGGATCAACAAGTACTACATCATGGACCTGGCTCCCGGTAAGAGCCTGATCGAGTGGGCGGTCCAGCATGGCCACACCTGCTTCGCGATCAGCTACCGCAACCCCGATGCCACCATGCGCGACCTGGGCTTCGAGGACTACCTGCGCCAGGGCCCGCTGGATGCCGTCCGGGTGGTGCGTGAGATCACCGGCGCCACCGAGGTCAACACCGTGTCAGTGTGTCTGGGCGGAACGCTGACAGCCATCGCGCTGGCCCACAACGCCGCCATCGGCGACACGTCGATCAAGTCAGCCACGTTCCTGAACACCCACACGGACTTCAGCGTTCCCGGCGCCCTGGGCATCTTCACCGATGAAGCCACGGTCGCCGGACTCGAGAAGCAGATGGCCAAGGACGGCTTCCTCGACTCGGACAAGATGGCGCACACCTTCGATGCGTTGCGTGCCAACGACCTGGTCTTCCAGTACGTCGTCAACAACTGGCTGTTAGGCAAGAAACCACCAAGTTTCGACCTACTGGTGTGGAACAAGGACAGCACTCGTATGCCGGCCAAGATGCACTCGGAATACCTTCGGTCCTGCTATCTCAACAACGACTTTGCCCGGGGAGAGTTCGAGATCGACGGTCAGAAGCTCAAGCCGGGGAAGGTCGACATCGACACCTACGTGCTCGCAGCGGTGGACGACCACATCGTGCCGTGGGTCTCGGGCTACAAGACCACTCAGCTGTTCGGTGGCGACAACCGGTTCGTGCTGAGCACGTCAGGGCATATCGCCGGGATCGTCAACCCTCCCGGTCCCAAGCCCAAGCACTGGACCAACGACGAGCATCCAGCCGATCCACAGGAGTGGAAAGAGAACGCTCAGCTCCAGGACGGCACCTGGTGGGAGGACTGGACGGCGTGGATCGCCAAGCAGGGCGGTCCGATCCTCAAGGCCCCCGTCAGGCTCGGCAGCAAGAGCCACCCCCCGATCGAGGCTGCGCCCGGGAACTACGTGCGCACTCGCGCATGAGCCCCACTCGATCGACCACTGTGGACTCTCGGTTGCGGTCCGCCGGCGGACTACAGATCGCCATGCGGGTTCAGGGCGAAGGCGATCCACTCCTGCTGATCAATGGGATGACGCGCCCGCTCCAGAGCTGGGAGCCGTTCACCAAGGAGCTCAGCGGGCGTACCGTTGTCAGCTTCGACGCGCCGGGGGTCGGTGACAGCCCGACGCCGGTGCTGCCGCTGTCGATGTCCGCCCTCGCGGCACTCGCGGTCGCGGTGCTCGACGCTGCCGGGCTGGCTCAGGCAGACGTTCTCGGGTTCTCCCATGGTGGTGCCGTCGCGCAGCAGCTGGCTCTTGATGCCCCCGACCGGGTGCGTCGGTTGGTCCTCGTATCCACCTCGTGCGGCGTGGGATCAACCCCCGGCCGTAAGCGAGATGTCCTGGCGGGCCTCGAGACACCTGACGGCGCCGCCGCCTGGCCGCAGGTCGACCTTGTGGGTGTTTTCTGGCAGTCACTGGCGATCTCGAACTGGTCGAGCATCCCGTTCTTGGGCGCCATCAGCGCTCCCACGCTTGTGGTCAGCGGATCGCTCGACCGTATCGTGCCGCCAGCGAACAGCAAGGTCCTGGCCCGACGCATCCCCGACGCCGCGCTGGTGTTGTTGCAGGCGGGCCATGACGTGCAGCGCGCCGAACACGCGAAGGCGCTGGCGCGGATCGTCGAAGACTTCCTATCGTCCACGTGGCGACCGAGCAACGAAGAGGGATATGACCATGGCTGATCTGCGCTTTGACGGACGTGTGGCAATCATCACCGGGGCGGGCGGGGGTCTAGGGCGCTCTCACGCGCTCGAGATGGCTCGTCGTGGAGCCCACGTTCTGGTGAACGACCTCGGCGGCGCGCTCGACGGCAGCGGCTCATCGAAGTCGGCCGCGGACGGGGTCGTCGACGAGATCACCGCTGCCGGTGGCATCGCCGTGGCCAACCACGAGTCCGTGGCCACGCCGGACGGGGGGCAGGCGATCGTGCGGGCTGCGCTGGACGCCTTTGGCCGGGTGGATGTGCTGGTCAACAATGCAGGCATCCTGAGGGACAAGGCTTTCCACAAGATGGACCACACCATGATCGACCCGGTGATCGACGTACACCTCAAAGGCGCTCTCTATGTCAGCCAGCCGGCCCTTCGGCTGATGCGCGAACAGGGCTACGGCCGGATCATCAACACCAGCTCCGCCTCGGGTCTGTTCGGTAACTTCGGCCAGGCCAACTACGGTGCGGCCAAGGCCGGACTGGCTGGTCTGACCCGCGTCCTCTCGATCGAGGGCGCCAACCACGGCATCAAGGTCAACGCCATCGCACCGATCGCGTCCACCCGGATGACCGGTGACATCCTGGGCGACCTGGCCGCCAAGGTCTCGCCCGAGTCCGTGAGTCCTCTGGTCGCCTACCTTGCGCACGAGGAATGCTCGGTCAGCGGGCACATCTACTCCGTGGCAGGCGGTCGGATCGCCAGGATCTTCGTTGCCGAGACACATGGCGTCGTGCTCATGGAGAACACCGCCGAAGCCGTGCGCGACAACCTGGCACTCATCGATGAGCTCGATCCCGAGCGATACCACCACCCGTCGTCGCTGGACGACGAGACCATGATTATCGCCAACGCACTGTTGACCGTCTCCTGAGAGCTGCCGCGCCGCCGCTAAACTCCGGCTGCCGTGATGATGGCGTCGGTGAGGAAGCCGGCGGACAGCCCCAGGAGCAGCCCGTAGGCCAGTAGGTCAGGGCGTCGTGCCTTGGCGCTCGGCTGACGGCTGTTGCGCTCGAGGTCCATGTCACCGGCGAGCGGTGCCACGATCCCGAAGCCCTCGGTTGCGTTGTGCAGGCCGAAACCAATGACGAGCACCAGGGCCAAGGACAGCTCCCCGCTGCCCTCGGCTCCCCGATGCCAGTCCTCCCACAATTCACCCACAAACACACGACAGGCTTGATCCTCATGGAGAGCCTGATTGTCGCCGTCGCGCAGTACCTTCTTTTCGCCATCCTCCTGGGGGCTGCCGTCATCTGGCTGTTGCTTTCCCGCCAGGACAAGGTCGGGCTGGCCGTGCAGGGGATCCTGGCCCTGGTCGTCGCACTCGTGCTGATCAAGCTGGCCGCTGCCACCTACGTCGATCCACGACCGTTCGTCGTCAACCCGTTTGTCAAGCCGCTGTTCGCCCACCCGGCTGACAACGGGTTCCCCTCCGACCACACGGCAGTGGCAACGACCGTCGCGTTGCTGGTGATGATGTATCGCCGTTGGCTCGGGGTCGCGCTCCTGGCTGCGAGCGTGCTCGTGGGTGCGGCCAGGGTGGCCGCTCATGTGCACCACATTCAGGACATCGCCGCGGGCGCCTTGATCGCTGTCGTAGCCGTGGGGATTGCTGCGGCTATCTGGGGATGGGCGCGGTTACGGTTGCCACGTCGGCTGGCCTGGATGGCTGCAGCCTGAGCGCAGTACGGCCCGAGCCGTTGTCGTATCGGGCTCCAGGACGCGCGCCCTATGCTCGCCGGTGCATAGTGCGGCAACACCGGGTCAAGGAGGACTCGTGAGGTGGCCGTGTTTGAGTCCCCGAGCCTCCCTCCGCTCAGTGTCAACGACTGTCGAGTCCTCGTGGACAGGTCGGATCTCACCGCACGTTTCGCCAACCTGAAGCGCGAGACCACCGTGCGTGTTGCCGACACTGACCACACGGGATCGCGACGATTCAGGCAGATCGTGGTGCCGCTGATTGTCGGACTCGGCCGCCAAGACACCTCCGAGCTACTCGACACGTACTTTAGCGAGCGGCCCGCCCAGATGTATCGCGCCCTCGAGGTGGAGAGCTTCGCCCGGTTCCTGACGCAGCGTTCGGAGTTGCTCGACCGCGTCCCGTACCTCCGCGAGGTGTTGAGCTACGAAGACGCACTCGTCCGTGCCACGGTCCTGGGCGAGGACTCGCAGATCGAGTGGACGGCTGATCCCACCATGATCCTTCAGGCTCTCGATCACGGCCACCTGCCCTCTTCCCTGCCCGTCGTGCCCAGTTCCATACCGGTCTCAGCCTGAGCACGCGGCTGCGAGCTGGCAGTAGGCCAGCGCTCAACGGGAGGTTCGCTGACCATCCGGCAAGGGATCCTGTTGTGGAGCAACCAACCGAGTACCTGGCGAGATTTGGTCGATCGGTTTCGGCCGTAGCCGGATCTCCGGGCGTTGCTTCGGACCGGCCCATCGGTAGTACCAGTCAGCTCTGCCGGAGGCGGCGACCTCCAGGTCGTAGGGGCCGAGGAAGGTCAGCCACAGTCCTCGCCGCAGTGCTGGCCCTCCACCGGCTGCCGCCGCTCGCAGAGTCGCTCGCAGGTCCTGGCTCATGGTCTTCTCCTGATGCTGGCGGGTGGTCCGTGGTCGTCGTTTGTCAGGCCCGAGCGACGAGTTCGATCTCGACCTGGGCCCCCAGGGGAAGCCCTGCCACCGCCACCGTGGTGCGGGCGGGGTACGGCTCGGAGAACACGTGGGCGTACACCTCGTTCATGGCGGCGAAGTCGGAGAGGTCGGTCAGGTAGACGTTCGCCTTCACGACGTGGTCGAACGTGAGTCCGGCTGCGGTGAGCACCGCCGAGAGGTTGGCGAACACGCGCTCGGTCTGCGTCGCGACGTCGCCTTCGACGAGCTTCCCGGTTGCAGGGTCGAGCGGGGCCTGGCCCGACAGGTACACCAGGTGTCCCGCCCGGACGGCGTGCGAGTAGGGTCCGACCGCGAGCGGGGCGTCCGCCGCGCTCACGGTCTCTCGTGCGTCAGTCATGCTTCGTGTTCTCCTTGGTCCGCAGGTGGGCCGTCGGCAGGTGCCGTCGGACAGAGCTGGGTGGGCTCGGGTTCGGGTCAGCGTCCGAGCACTCTTGCCACGAGGCCACGTGGATCGCGGCGACGGTCTGAGCATCGTTTGGAGGTGGCTACTCGGACGTGCGTACTCACCCCACCAACCCTAGCCATGATTGAGCTCAACGACGATGACCGCGAGAGGAACGGTGACCTGAGCAGCCTTGCGCTCTCGGGCCGGCTCGACGTGACCTTCCTGCATCGGATCGGTCACCGATCGGCAACCGGTCACCGATCCACAATCGGAAGCCAATCGGTTCGGCGCGCAGACGCTGACACAGAGCGGGCGTAGCCTCTTTGACATCCAGTCCGGACACTGGATCGTTGTGGATCAGCCATCAGGTGTCTCCTGACTCGTGTTGCGGGTCATCCACGACGTCGAGACCACGTCACCGGCCGGATCTTGAGCGCCACGGTCGGAACTTTCTTCACAAGGAGTCCGTATGAGTTATTCCGTCCCCGCCGCGAGCGTGCCCAAAGGCACCGTTACCGGAGTCGAAGAGTACGCCGTCGGCAACAACAGCAAATACTTCGCCGTCGGTCGCAAATGCCGCCACCTGCGCGCCGACCTAGCAGGCGGCAGCATCGCCGAGGACGGCTGTCTCGTGTGCCCCTGGCACGGGGCAAAGTACGACGTGAGCACAGGGCGGATGGTCCGCGGACCGCAAGGGATCTTCGCCAAGATCCCCGGCCTGAGCGCGAGCTTCGAAGCCCTCACTCGCGTATTTCCGCTCAAACGCGGCACGATCGAACAACGCGGCACTGACCTGCACATCGAGTAGCTTCGTACAGCGACTAGATCGTCCGATTACCCGGCGGAATTGGCGGTGGGAAGGCGGCGTGCGCAGCTGGGGGTCGCGCCGCGGATAGGTGGTCTGTGTGTGTTCCCCCGATGATGACCGGGTTGTCTATTGACTGACCCGTTCTGAGGCCCCGGCCGCGAACTCGGCGGAGGACAGTTGGAGGCGTTTCGGTTCGGCCAGCGCGTCGGCGATGGTCCGGGCCACCGCCTCGGGGTCCAGACCCCCGGCCAACTGGGGTGCGGAGCCGTGCAGTGGTCGTTGGTGCAGTCCCGTGTTGGTGTGCGGCGGGCGGACGTCGAGCACTCGTATCCCGACCCGCCGCAGCTCCCGGGCCAGTGCGGCGTCGGCTGCGCTTAGCGCGGCCTTGGTCGCGGAGTAGGCGGCCATGCCTGGCAACGGCTGTTCGGCCACGACAGCCGAGATCTGCACCACGGTTCCCTGGCTGGCCTGGAGCAGAGGCAGGCATCGGCGCAGGAGCCACAGCGGCCCGATCACGTTGGTGAGGAACAGCTCTTCGATCACAACGTCGGGAGTGTCGGTCAGGTTGCCGAACGCCACGATGCCGGCGGCGTTCACGAGCACGTCCAGGCGCCCGAAGGCAGCGGTTGCCGTTGCGACGAGTCGGTCCCCGGCGTGGGGGTCGCCCAGGTCCAGCACGGTGCTCGCCGACCCAGGCAGTTCGTCGATGTGCGCCTGCAACGTGGCCGGGTCACGGCCGGCCAGAACGAGCCGGGCGCCGCGCCGAGCCAGCTCACGGGAGATTGCCGAGCCCAGCCCGCCGGTGGCACCCACCACGGCCACGACGGGGTTCTCGATTGTCTGTGGGGGTTCACCCCGCATAGGACACCTCCTCAGTCCTGCCCGGCGGTGACGTCCACCGGTGGCCCGCCCCGGTTCGCACTACGGGCCTTTGGGTCGCGCTGTTCATGACTGCTCCAACCGGGTTCATGACTGCTCCAACAGGCCGAGCCCCTCCTGCTATTCCGCATCAAGGGCTCCTGTTGAGGACGGCTTCGGCGGCTGCGCGGCCGGACAGGAAGGCTCCTTCGATCCCGGGACGGCCATACCCGTCGCCGGCGAAGACCAGGGCACCTTCGGCTCGCACCAGGCACGTCCGGGGGTGCGGCTCGACCGGTGTCGCATATCGCCAGCGCTGCAGGCTGGTGTCAAGGATCTCGGCCCCGCCAAGCCATGGAGCCGCGGCCCGCAGGAGACCGGTGGTCAGCACATCGTCGTCCTGCTCCCAGCGGGCAGCCGCGACCTCACTGCTGGTATGCAAGGTGAGCGCCGGCACCGGCGAGACCCCCTTGGCCATGTTGTCGCCGATCCACGACCAGGTCGGGTCGTCCTGGAGCTGGACGCCACCGGGAAAGGGAACCGATGGCAGGCCGCCGAGGGCGACAAGCAACGAGATCGTCGGCGCATAGGCCACCTCCGGAATCGTCACCTGGCCGGCGGCCAGGGCCGCCGACTGCGGTGCCGGTGGTGTCAGCACCACGACATCGGCCGCCAGCAACCCGGCCGAGGCCCACCTGGTCGCCGGCCAGGTCACCGCCCAACGCCCTCCGATCTTGGCGATGCTGTCGACGTGAACAGACAGGCGGACGTCCAGACCACGGGCCATCCGCGCCGCCAGCTGCCCCATCCCGTCCGCGACGACATACCGGGGATGCCCGTCGCCGCCGGAGGACCGGGGATGCCCGTCGTCGGAGAGGAAGCCGCGACACCACTCCTGCACCGTGCCCTCGGCGAGCCATCGCGCCACCGCCACTGAGAAAGCCTCGCTGCGGACCGTGAAGAACTGGGCGCCGTAGTCGGCGGACGCGCCACCGGCCAGCGCTCTGGTGGCCATCCGGCCGCCCGCGCGACGGCCCTTGTCCAGCACGGACACGACATGTCCAGCGTCGGCCAGCAGCCGGGCGGCGGTGAGCCCCGCCATACCCGCTCCGATCACGACAACCCGTGAAGAGCTCGCAGCTGTCACGAATGATCGAACACTGGGTGGCGCCAACGGAACGCGACGGACCCATCGAGACAGGCCGGAATGCCCTCGAGCACGCCGCGGTAGTGAGGAACCAGATCCAGCTCGGACCACAGCCTGCGCGAGGTGAGCCGCAACGAGAGGTTCCAGCCCCTGATCGTGTCAGCGGAGACCATGGTCGGTCCGCGCCGTCCCAGCACCGTCCCAGCCACAGCCGCCCCGCCGGTGGAGAGGCGCCGGGGAACCCGCACGACCCGGGTCTCGGGCGCGAAAGTCGTCAGGATCTCGAAGAAGTCGTTCCAGGTGACGCTCTCATCGTCGGCGACCGGTGCGGTGCCCGACCACCGCTGGAGCGCGGCGGCGATCAGCACCCTCGCGGCATCCTCGACGTGCAGCTGGGCGAAGGGGTTGTCCCCCGGGCCAGGGAACACCACCATTCGGTGGCGCACCAGACCGAACAGGAGGCTCTGGGGCCCGTAGACGTGCGGGAGCCGAATACTGGCGACCGTCGGCCCCCCTGCCTCAGTGGTACGCGAGAGGGCCGCCTCAGCGTCGAGCTTGGCCCTGCCGTAGCCCAGTGCCGGGCTTGCTGTCGTGTCGTCGCCGATCGCGCTCGACCCGTCGTAGACGAACATGCTGGACCCGTAGACGATGTGGGCGACGCCGGCTTCGGCGGCGACCCGGGCAAGATGGGCGGTGCCCTGCACCATCGTGGGGAACAGGCGCGAATACGGCTCGAAGGTCGCGCGACCACCCAGATGGATCACGACGTCAACCCCCCTGACCGCGCGGACAAGCGACGGGACCGAGGTGAGGTCGCCGTACACCGGTTCGACATCCAGACCGGCCAGCAGCGGCGCACGGGAAGGCCGGCGCACCATCACCCGGGTCTGCTGGCCCGCCGCTGCGAGCTGTCGCACCACCTCACTGCCGATAAAACCCGTCGCGCCCGTCACCAAGATCGTCACCCGAGAAATCCTCCCACAACTCTCGTGGGCTTCCCCTGAATCCGAGAGGCCTTTTCGGTCGGAACGGTGCTGCAGGGACTTGGCGACCGGGTGGCGCGTGCTTGGGCTTATCCGTCACTTCCGAGCCACCTGCCGCGCCCGTTCGGCCAGGGCCAGGCGGACCGCTTCGTCGTACCCCATCGGATCGAACGGCACCAGAGCGCGGATCGAGTCGTCGCGGACAACAACCTCGTTGGTCATCGAGTCGACCAACGCGCGCGCCGTCTGAGTGTCGACGTCCGTGACCAGGGCAAGCCAAAGCGACGACAGTCGCGGGGTCAGCAGCGGCACCGGCATCACCGCGAACTTGCGCCCCTGGATCTGCGCGACGCGGCGCATCATGGTGACGTACTCCAGCACCTCGGGACCACCGATGTCCAAGGCGCGGTCCGCTGCTTCGGGCAGTTCCAGCACCCCCACGAGGTAGCGAACCACATCATCGATGGCGATCGGCTGGGTACGGGTGCGGACCCACCGTGGGGTGATCATGGCCGGCAGGTGCTCGACCAGCTGGCGGGTCAGCTCCCACGAGATACCCCCGTGTCCGACGATGATCCCGGCGCGCAACGTGGTCACCGGGACGCCCGCACTGCCCAGCAGCTGTTCCACCCCGCGCCGGCTGCGGAGGTGCGCGGACAGGTCATCGTCATCGTCTCCGAGTCCCCCGAGATAGACGATGCGCTGCAGCCCAGCCGCGGCGGCGGCCTCCGCGAACGCCCATGCCGCATCAGCGTCCTTGCGCTCGAAGTCGGGGGAGTCCAGCGAGTGCACCAGGTAGTACGCGGCCTGACATCCGGCCAGAGCCTCCCGCAGCGTCGTCGGATCGTGTACGTCGCCATAGACGGCTGCACCTCCGCCCTCATAGGACTCCGGGTGTCGCGTCATGGCCCGCACGTCATAGCCAGCTTCGATCAGAACCGGGCACAACCGCCTCCCGACAAAGCCCGAAGCGCCGGCGACCAGTACCTTCACTGCGGCCTCCCTCATCTGGTTCCGGTTTCGTGTCGAGCACTCCGGACTTAGATTCGTTGACAAAACCACAAAACTCAAGGGGTCGTTGGGGCGCGTCTCGAGTACGACCACGTGCTCAAACGCGTCAGGGCGACCGCCGAATCGGCGGGTGTCCCTGGACGTGTCCGGAGGGGGACTTGAACCCCCACGCCCGTTAGGGCACTAGCACCTCAAGCTAGCGCGTCTGCCATTCCGCCACCCGGACAAGGTGATGTGCGGGTGCTTGCGGGAGCACCGGCAACGAGGGGGAACGATAGCACGCAGGACGGCCGGTCTCCGAACCGCCAACTAGGCTTGAGCGCATGACGGACGCCCTCACCCCAGAGTCCGAAGTCGAACGCATCTGCCATGATCTGATCCGGATCGACTCGAGCAACTATGGCGACGGGTCTGGCCCTGGAGAGCGGGCGTGCGCTGAGTACGTCATGAGTGAGCTCACTGATGTCGGGCTTGCCCCCATGTATGTCGAGAGCGCGCCGGGACGTGCCAATGTCATGGTCCGCATGGAGGGAACCGATCGGAGCCGTCCGGGCCTGGCCGTTCACGGACATCTCGATGTGGTTCCGGCCAACGCCGTTGACTGGCAGGTCGACCCGTTCGCCGCCGAGATCAGGGATGGCTGCATCTGGGGGCGGGGCGCGATCGATATGAAGGACATGGACGCCATGATCCTGGCCAATATCCGCCATCTCGCGCGATCCGGCATCAGCCCGCCACGTGATCTGGTGTTCTGCTTCTTTGCCGATGAAGAGGCCGGAGGAGTGTTCGGCAGTCACTGGGTCGTGGACAACCACCCAGAGGTGTTCGCCGGGGTCAGTGAGGCGATCAGCGAGGTCGGTGGCTTCAGCGTCACCGTGCCGGCGAAGGGCACCGGCGTGCCGACCCGCGCATACCTCCTGCAGACCGCAGAGAAGGGGATGGCGTGGCTGCGGCTGACTGCCCACGGCAGGGCAGGTCACGGGTCGATTCCCAATGACGAGAACGCGATCATGCGGCTCGCGGCTGCCGTCGGACGGATCGACGCGCACGTGTGGCCGCGCGAGTACATCGGTTCGGTGCGCCAGCTGTTCGATGGACTTAGCGAGCTCACAGGCACGCCGTTCGACGACGGGCTGCCCGAGCCGATCTTGGCCCACGTAGGGGGTGTCCGGGGCTTCATTCTCGGCACCTTGCAGGACACGGCCACCCTGACGATGCTCGACGCGGGCTACAAGCACAACGTCGTCCCCCAGAGCGCTGCTGCGTCCCTGGACTGCCGGTTCCTCCCGGGTCATGAGGATGACTTGATGACCACGGTCAGGGAGCTTGCAGGGGAGCACGTCACCGTCGAGGTGGTTCATCGGGACGTCGCGCTGGACGCGCCGTTCAGTGGCGACCTGGTCGACCGGATGAAGCTGGCGTTGTTGGCAGAGGACCCCGGCGCGTCAGTCCTTCCGTACTGCCTCTCGGCTGGCACCGACAACAAGGCGCTGAGCTCCGTGGGCATCACCGGCTACGGGTTCGTCCCGCTCCGCCTGCCGGCTGACCTGGATTTCGCGCCCATGTTCCACGGCATCGACGAGCGGGTGCCGGTTGACTCCCTCGAGTTCGGCGCCCGGGTTCTGCAGCGGTTCCTCGCCGACTGCTGAGGCTCGGGCTCGTTCGCCAGGAACAGGGTGTGAGATTTGTTTCCAACCCTCGTGCGCGTTCTCGCCAAGAACCCGCTATCTTCGAGACATGACCGCCGACCCGCGTGCTGCGCTGGCCAACTTGACCGCCGCGCTGGAGAGGCATCTCGAAGCCTCCATCTCGCGCCGAGGCGAGAACGACCCCACCGTCGTTGCCGCCTACCAGGATGTCGCTGACGCCTTCGACTTCTATGACGACGCGCTGCTGGAGGCCTACGGCGAGGTGACACCGCTGGTCATCTACAACGGCGACGACGAAGAAGACGACGAAGAAGACGACGAAGAAGACGACGAAGACGATGACGAGCTCGATGATCATTCTGACGACGAGGGTGACGATGCTGGCGTCTACCTCGGACTCGACGACAGCGACTACGACGAAGAGCCCTCCACCACCCGCTGACTCGTTCTTGCGCGCACCGGATCTCTCTTACTGGCCTCGCAGACTCTGAGCGACCTTAGCTTCACTCTCTCAGTCGGAGACGTCGTCCAGCGCCTGCACCAGCTCGGTCGGAAGCTCGAGGTTCTCGCTGGCCAGAGCGGTGCGCAGCTGGGCGGCCGTTCGCACGCCGACGATCGGGGCCACCACACCGGGGCGGTCACGCACCCAGGCCAAGGCGATCTCGGCGGGGCTGACGTTCATCCCCTGGGCTGCGATGGCCACGGCATCAACGATCTGTCCGGACTCCTCGGTCAGGTTGAGCGACCCAAGCCCGGTGAAGTCGCGTGACGCCGCGCGTGAGTCGGCCGGTATCCCGTGACGGTACTTCCCGGTGAGGACACCCCGCCCCAAGGGTGACCAGGGGAGCAGGCCGAAGCCGAGGGTCTGCGCGGCTGCCGCGAGCTCATCCTCAGGCGTCCGATTGAGGAGCGAGTACTCAATCTGGTTTGCTACCAGAGGAATTCGGTTGTTGGACATCAAGGTCGCGGCGTGTGCGGCCTGCCAGCCAGAGTAGTTCGAGACCCCGACGTAGCGTGCCCGCCCGCTGGCTACAGCCCATTCCAGTGCCGACAAGGTCTCATCTAGCGGAGTGGCGTCGCTCCAGGTGTGGACCAGCCACAGGTCAACGTAGGGAGTGCCCAGGCGCTCCAGCGATGTCTCGAGCTGGTTCATCAACGCCCGTCGCGAGGTGTCGACCACTCGCGTCCCCGACCGCCGGGACACGCCGGCCTTCGTGCAGATGACGAGATCGTCGCGGGGGACCAGCGCCCCAAGCATCGTGCCGAGAACGTCCTCGGAGGCTCCGTCGCCGTAGCCGTAGGCCGAGTCGACAAAATCCCCTCCGGCCGCCAGATATGCCTTGAGATGGTCACGAGCGTCCTCGATGGTGGTGCCGACGCCCCACGCCATGGTGCCGAGGCCGAGGCGAGACACCGACAGTCCTGAGCGGCCCATCCGTCTGTGTTGCATATCTCGGAAGGTTAGCGGCGCCCACCCCTCGCGATGGCGGCAGCGCGCCGATAGCCTCGCCGACATGAAACTTGGCTTGAACTTGGGTTACTGGGGCGCGGGCAACGACGCCGACAACATTGCGCTGGCTCAGGAGGCCGATCGGATCGGCTACTCCGTGGTCTGGGCTGCCGAGGCCTATGGTTCGGACGCGGCAACCGTTCTGTCGTGGGTCGGGGCATTGACCAAGAACGTGGATCTGGGTGCGGCCGTCATGCAGATCCCCGCCCGGACCCCGGCTATGACGGCGATGACGGCCGCAACCCTGGACACCCTGTCCGGCGGCCGGTTCCGGCTTGGCCTGGGGGTGTCGGGACCCCAGGTGAGCGAGGGGTGGCATGGGGTGAGGTTCGACGCGCCGCTGGGACGGACCCGCGAGTACGTCGACATCGTCAGAATGGCACTGCGGCGAGAGACCGTTGCCTATCAGGGCAAGCACTGGACCCTGCCCCTGCCTGACGGACCCGGCAAGGCCCTGAAGATGACCATTCATCCGGTGCGCGAACACCTGCCCGTCTATCTGGCGGCCGTCGGACCCAAGAACGTCGAGCTCGCCGGAGAGATCGCCGATGGCTGGCTGGCGGTGTTCTTCAGCCCTGAGCACTCTGATGACCTTCTGGGCTCGCTACGCATCGGGCGGGCCAGGGCCGAACGTGGAACCGAACAGGATCGTCTCGCCGGGTTCGATGTTGTGCCAACGGTTCCCGTGATCTTCAACGGCGATCTTGAGGCCGCAGCCGCTTCGTTGCGGTTCTACGCGGCGCTCTATGTGGGCGGCATGGGCTCGAGGGAGAAGAACTTCTACAACGCTTTGGCCGTCCGGATGGGTTTCGAGGAGGCAGCCGCCAAGGTCCAGGATCTCTTCCTCGCCAAGCAACACCGTGAGGCCGCCGCCGCGGTGCCGTTGGACTTCATCGACCAGACCTCGCTGATCGGCACACGCGACAGGGTCAAGGACAGGTTGAGCCGTTACGCTTCGGCCGGTGTCACGACGCTGACGATCGCTGCCGAGGGCGCCTCGCTGGACGAACGCCTGCATGTCGTGCGCACGATGGCCGAGCTTCTGGACGAGTCCGGGCTGGGCGACTGACCGACCGGACGACACGAAGACCGGACGACACGAAGGAAGAGCCGTGCAGCAGCTGACCTATTTCGACTCGATCATCCTGGGCATTGTGGAAGGTCTCACCGAGTACCTTCCCGTATCGTCGACCGGTCACCTGACGATCGCCGAGAAGCTGCTTGGCCTGACCGTGGACGACAAAGCGGTCACGGCATACACGGCGATCATCCAGATGGGCGCCATCGCGGCCACGATCATCTACTTCTACAAGGACATAGGCCGGCTGCTTGGTGCCTGGTTCCGGGGCCTGCGCAGGGCAGAGGAACGCACCCACCACGACTACCAGCTCGCATGGGCGATCATCATCGGCTCGATCCCGGTGGGCGTTGTCGGCTTCCTGGCCAAGAATGCGATCACCGGTGGCCTGCGCAGTCTGTGGGTGGTCGCGGCCGCGCTCATCTTGTGGAGCTCGGTGATGTGGGTGGCCGAGAAGCGCCGCGCCGTCCTCGAGACCAGCGGTGTCCAGCGTGGCGAGGGCCAGGTCACCATGCGCGACGGCCTGGTCATCGGGCTGGCCCAGTGCTTCTCGCTGATCCCCGGAGTCTCTCGCTCCGGTGCCACGATCTCGGCAGGGCTGATCAACGGGCTTGACCGGGTCACAGCAACCCGGTTGTCCTTCTTCCTGGCCATCCCCGCGCTGACGGCCGCAGGGCTGTACGAGCTCAAGGATGTGGACACCAGCGTCGTCGGGTTCGGGCAGCTGACCGTGGGCATCGTGATCTCGTTCTTCGTGGCCTATGCGAGCATTGCGTGGCTGCTGAAGTTTGTTGCGCATCACCCGATCACGACATTCGTCTGGTATCGCGTTGGCCTGGGCCTTGTCCTGTTCGTCGTATTGGGATCTGGCTGGCTGAGCGCCACCTGAGCGCTCAGAGCCAGCCGGACTTGCGGAACGCGCGATACAGACCAGCTGAGACCGCGGCGAGGACGGCCAGCACGATGAAGTACCCGTAGTAAAGCTCGCGTCCGTTCGTCCGGACGCTGGCCTCGAGCTCAGGAATGTTGTGAAAGTTCATCCCGTAGATCCCAGCCACCATCGTGGGCACCGCGGCCATCGCGACCCAGGCCGAGATCCGTCGCATGTCGTTGTTCTGCTGCACCGAGATCTGGGCGAGATGGGCATGAAGGACATCGGTCAGCAGCCGGTCGTAGGACTCGACGTGGTCGATGACCCGGAGCACGTGGTCGGAGATGTCACCGAAGAACGGCCGGGCGTCGTCGTGCATGATCGGCAGGTCCTCGGACCGCAGCCGACGTAGCGGCATCTCGAGGGGCAGGGTGGCGCGCTTGACCTCAAGGACCTCGCGCTTGAGCCGGTAGATCTCCGTGGCATCGACACCGCGAGCTCCGGTGAAGACTTGCTGCTCAATGAGCTCGAGGTCATCTCCGAGCTCGCCGTCGATGAGGGTGTAGTTGTCGACGATGGAGTCCATGACGGAGTACAGGACTGCGACCGGCCCGTGTTCCAGGTGCTCCGGCGCCTGTTCCATACGGGCGCGAACCCCTGCCAGAGGATTGGCCTCGCCTCGACGGACGGTGACGACGAACCTGTCACCGACGAAGATCATCACGTCACCGGTCTCGACGTCCGAGGTCGCCTCGATATAGCGCAACGTCTTCAGCGACAGGAAGATCGTGTCTTCATAGACATCGAGCTTGGGCCGCTGGTTGCCCTTGACGGCGTCCTCGATGGCAAGGGCAGGGAGCTTCAGCTCCTCGTTCACCAGCGCGAACTCGGCGTCGGTGGGATCCTTCAGCCCGATCCAGATGAACCCCTGCCCGGCGCTCCGGAGCCGTTCGAGCTCGTCGCTGAGATCTCCGCAGGGCATCCGGTGTCCGTCGCGATAGACGGCCTGGTCAACGATCACAACCCTTATGTCATCACGGTTTCGCGACTCGCGCAGTAACTCGTCGTACAGTGGCGTTCGTGCCGACCTGCTTGTTGATCCGCCACGGACGCACCGCTTCGAACGCCGACGGGACGCTAGCGGGGTGGACCGAGGGTGTGGGCCTCGATGACACAGGTCGCGACCAAGCCGCACGTCTGGCCGACCGGCTGCGTGGTCTGCCCATCCGTGTCGTGGTCTCCAGTCCTCTGCAGCGCTGCGTCGAGACCACCGAAATCCTCGTGAGCGCCCTGACCGACGTCACCGTCGAGACCGATGAACGCGTCGGCGAGTGTCGGTATGGCTCCTGGACGGGCGGATCGTTCAAGGACCTGGCCACCAGGCCGTTGTGGCGCATCGTGCAGGACCAGCCGAGCGCTGCGCGGTTCCCCGACGGCGAGCTTTTCGCGGGTGAGTCCATCGCCCAGATGCAGGCTCGCGCGCTGCAGGCAGTGCGGGAGATCGATGCCCGGGTCGGAGCCGAGCACGGACCGCAGGCGTTGTGGGCGCTGGTCTCGCATGGCGACGTCATCAAGTCGATACTCGCGGACGCGGTTGGCGCTCATCTGGACCACTTCCAGCGCATCATGGTCGGTCCGGCGTCCTTGTCGGTGGTGAGCTACACCGATCGGCGCCCGTTCATGGTGCGGCTCAACGACGGAGGCGCCGACCTGTCCTGCCTCGTGCCCCCAGCATCAGTCCCAGACGGAGATTCGCCCGTGGGCGGCGGCCCAGGTTCTAGCGACACTGAGTCCCCCAACGCCGAACCCACTGATTAGAGTCGACCGTATGTCGGTTCTTGAGTTCGACCCGCCAGGCCGGTTCGTTGCGGGCACGGTCGGGCCGCCAGGGCAACGGACCTTCTTCCTGCAGGCCAGTGCCGGGCTTCGGCTGACCAGCGTGTCGCTGGAGAAGCAACAGGTCAGCACTCTCGCCGACCGGATCAACGACCTGCTCGACGACTTCGCCGGCGGTGAGGCGTCCGATGCGATCTCGGTGACCACCGAGGACCTTGGGCCGCTGGACACGCCGATCGAGGACGAGTTCAGGGTCGGCACGATGAGTATCGGCTGGGACGCCGAACGAAATGTCGTCATCCTCGAGTGCCACGATAGCCAGGTCGAGGTCGAGGTCGACGAAGCAGGCGAGCCGATGCTTGAGCCCGAGCAGCCCAACGAGCTCGAGACCGTGCTGCGTGTCGTGATCCCGCCGGCCCAGGCCCGAGCCTTCGCCCGGCGATGCGCCAAGGTCGTCACCGCAGGACGCCCGCCGTGCCCGTTCTGTGGCGGACCTCTCGACCCTGCCGGACACGTTTGCCCGCGTGCCAACGGCTACAAACGCTGAACGCTGTGCCCGCACCATGAATCTGCCGGCGCCGTCGACGCAGGAGGACATCGCCCACATCCTCGATGTCCTGACGTTCGGCGAGATCGAGGTCGAGGGCCGGCTGGTGGACGCAAGCAACCTGGCCCTGCTCGGGCGCTTGACGTTAGGCGACATCAGCACCCAGGTGATCTACAAGCCCATCGAAGGGGAGCGCCCGCTCTGGGACTTCCCCCGGGGGACGCTCGCCCACCGTGAAGCCGCTGCGTTCGTGCTGTCGGCGGTCGGTGGCTGGAACCTTGTGCCCCCAACGGTTCTGAGAGAGGGACCACTGGGGCATGGCTCGGTCCAGCTGTGGGTTGACACCATCGAGGACGGGACCCAAAGCCTCGTCGACGTGGTGGCCCCGTCAGATCTCGAACCGGGTTGGCTGCCTGTGTTCGAGGCACAGCTCACCGACGGCACGGCGGTCGTCGTGGCCCATGCGGACCGGCCGGAGCTCGCCGCAACAGCGGTATTCGACGTGGTGATCAACAACGCCGATCGCAAAGGGTCCCATCTGGTGCTCGACCCGTCGGGCTCGCTGTGGGGCTTCGACCACGGGGTCAGCTGCCACGAGGAGCCCAAGTTGCGCACCGTGCTCTGGGGTTGGGTGGGCGAGCCGCTGCCCGAGTCAGAGCTGACCAGACTTGATGCGCTCGCCGGATGGTTGGCCAGTCCCACGAGCCCGGTGTCGCAGACCATCGAAGGGCTCTTGTCGCCAGCCGAGATCGAGGCCCTCAACCGGCGAGTATCAGTCCTGCTCAGCACAGCCAGGTTCCCGGCGCCAAGCGGCCGCCACCCTGCCGTGCCGTGGCCGCCCCTTTAGCCTCCCCTCAGCGCGCTGGCCGTGACTGCCTCTTTGGGCCGTTAGGCTCGGTCCGTGAAATCCTGGCCGTCGCCGTTCATCCCAGCCCTGCCCGGCCGAGGGCTTCCGATCCGTGTCCACGACACTGCATCCGGAGAGGTGCACACGTTGACTCCGGGTCCCATCGCGCGGATGTACGTCTGTGGCATCACGCCCTACGACGCCACGCACATGGGGCATGCCGCTACGTACGTGACCTTCGACCTGTTGAACCGGGCACTGCGCGACGCGGGCCATGAGGTCATCTACGTACAGAACGTGACCGACGTCGACGACCCCCTTCTGGAGCGCGCCCAGCGGGACGGTGTCACCTGGCAGGCGTTGGCTGAGATGGAGATTGCTCTCTTCCGGGAGGACATGACCGCCCTTGGCGTGATCGCGCCTGACCACTACATCGGCGCTGTAGAGGGGGTGCCGTCGGTCGTCAAGGCGGTGACCGACCTGCTGTCGACCGGGGCGGCATACCGCGTGGATCTTCCCGAGCGTGAGGGAGGCGCGGGAGCTGGCGACATCTACTTCGAGCTGTCGTCAACGCACGGCTTCGGTGCGGTCTCCTCATGGGACCGTGGCCAGATGATGGCGGTCTTCGCCGAGCGCGGGGGAGACCCGGCGCGTGCGGGCAAGCACGATCAGCTGGACCCCCTGTTGTGGCGGGTTGCGCGAGCGGGCGAGCCGGCCTGGCCTGGTGGTGAGCTCGGTGAGGGTCGGCCCGGGTGGCACATCGAGTGCACGACCATCGCCCTGGACTACCTCGGCATGACGTTCGACGTGCAGGGGGGCGGCACCGACCTGATTTTCCCCCACCATGAGATGAGCGCGGTCCAGGCCTGCGCCATCACCGACGCGACACCGTTCGCACAGACCTACGTCCACCAGGCCATGGTCGGCCTGGACGGCGCGAAGATGAGCAAGTCACAGGGAAACCTGGTGCTCATCTCGAAGCTGCGCGAGTCCGGGGTCGACCCGATGGCCATCCGCCTGGCCCTGCTTGCGCATCACTACCGGACCCCCTGGGACTGGACCGACCGTTCCCTGGCAGACGCCCAGGGGCGACTGTCGAAGTGGCGGGCGGGACTGTCGGGCAACGGCGGTCCGTCGGCCGACGCGACGATTGCGCGGATCCGCGAGTGTCTGGCCAACGACCTCGACGCGCCAGGTGCGCTGGCTGCGGTCGACGCCTGGGCCGAGGAAAGCATGGAACGGGCGGCAGGCGATCTCGGCGGCCTCGAGATCGGCGCTCCCGGCCTGGTCGGACGGGCGCTCGACGCGCTCCTCGGCATCCGGCTCTAGCCGCGCTCCCCGGCGTACGCCCTCCAGGGGTCCCGGCATCCGGCTCTAGCCGGCGGGCGGTTCCTCGCTGCGACGGCGTAGGTACCGCTCGAACTCGCGAGCAATGGCGTCACCGCTGGCCTCCGGCAGGTCCGCGGTGTCCAGGGCCTTCTCCAGGGAGTGGATGTACTCCGCGACCTCGTCATCGGACTCGGCCAGCTCGTCGACGTTCTGCTCCCAGCCCCGCGACATCTCGGGCAGATCGCCGTGGGGGATGGTCAGGTGGAGGAGATCCTCCAGCTTGGTGATGAGCCCCAGAGTGGCCTTGGGTGACGGGGTGCTGCTGGCATAGTGCGGTACGGCGGCCCAGCAGGAGAGCGCTGGCAGGTCGGCTTGGCTGGCGGCGTCGGCGAGGACCCCGACGATGCCGGTGGCGCCTTCGTAGTTGCTGGTCTCGAGGCCGAACCGGTGGATGACATCCTCGTGTTCCGATGTGGCGGTGACGATAATTGGCCGGGTATGTGGCACGTCGGCGAGCAGGGCGCCCATCGTCACGAAGGTGGTGACACCGACCTGCCTGGCATACTCGAGCAGCTCGATGGTGAAGGAACGCCAACGCGTCGACGGTTCGACCCCCTGAACCAGGAGGATGTCGCGGTCCAGCGAGGTGGAGGCGGCCAACAGGATTCGTGTGGTGGGCCAGCTGACGCGGCGCGTGCCGTCCTCGACAACGATGCGGGGCCGGTTGACCTGGAAGTCGTAGTACTCCTCGGGATCGATAGCTGCAACGGGCTCGGCATCCCACACGTCGATGAGGTGCTCGATCGCAGCTGTGGCTGCCTCACCCGCGTCGTTCCAGCCCTCGAAGGCGGCGATCATGATCGGGTCGCGCAGCTCGGACATGTCCTCGAGCTCGATCACCAGGTGCCTCCCGCGTCGATCAGGTTTGGGTTCCAGATGACCACACTACGGAATCCCGCCCGGGCGTCCTTACGCATCGCCGATAGACTTCGGGCCGAATCCCCGAGTGACAAGGGTCCTGAACATTGAGCAGCCGCTCCGACCTCTTCCGTAAGGCCCTTTCCGAGCGTGTCCTTGTCGCCGATGGCGCGATGGGCACCATGCTCCAGGCCGCGGACCCGTCCATGGCCGACTTCCAGGGCTACGAGGGCTGCAACGAGATCCTCAACATCACCCGGCCGGAGGTCGTTCGGAGCGTCCACGACGCTTACTTCGCGGTCGGCGTTGATGCTGTCGAGACCAACACCTTCGGCGCCAACCTGGCCAACCTGGGCGAGTACGACATTGCTGATCGGATCTACGAGCTGGCCGAGGCCGGAGCGCGGATCGCAGCCGACGCCGCCGCGCACTGGTCGACCCCTGGTCATCCGCGGTTCGCGATCGGGTCGATGGGGCCCGGCACCAAGCTGCCATCCCTGGGCCACGTTGCCTTCACCACCCTGCGCGACGCGTATGCCGAGCAGGCCCGTGGCCTGATCGACGGGGGCGTCGACGTCATCCTGATCGAGACGTCACAGGACCTGTTGCAGGCCAAGGCTGCCGTCATCGGGTCCAAACGCGCTCTGGCTGCTGCCGGTGAGACCATCCCGGTCATCGTCCAGGTCACGGTCGAGGCCACGGGCACCATGCTCCTGGGCTCCGAGATCGGCGCTGCGCTGACCGCCTTGGAGCCGCTCGGGATCGATGCGATCGGCCTCAACTGTGCGACCGGCCCGGCCGAGATGAGCGAGCATCTGCGGCATCTGTCGAGGCACTCCCGGATCCCGGTCAGCTGCATGCCCAACGCCGGGCTGCCCATCCTGACGAGGGAGGGCGCGGCATACCCGCTCACTCCGCAGCAGCTCGGAGCCGCGCACGCACAGTTCGTCAAGGAGTTCGGGCTCTCCCTGGTCGGTGGGTGTTGCGGTACGACGCCCGCCCACCTCGCAGAGGTGGTCAAGGCGGTGGGAGGGACGCCGGTCAAGCCACGCCGACCCAGGCCCGAACCGGGCGTCGCCTCGTTGTACTCCGCAGTCCCCTTCCGCCAGGACACGTCGTTCCTGTCGATAGGGGAGCGCACGAATGCCAACGGATCAAAGGCTTTCAAGGAAGCGATGCTTGCGGCCCGCTGGGACGAGTGTGCGGAGATCGCCCGCAACCAGACGAAGGACGGCGCCCACCTGCTGGACGTCTGTGTCGACTACGTCGGCCGCGATGGTGTGACGGATATGCAAGAGGTGGTCAGCCGGTTCGCGACCGCGAGCACGCTGCCTCTGGTCCTCGACTCGACCGAGCCCGCAGTGGTCGAGGCCGGCCTCGAGCTTCTGGGCGGCCGTGCGGTCGTCAACTCGGTCAACTATGAGGATGGTGAGGGCGAGGGCTCGCGCTTCGCCCGAATCATGCCTGTGGTCAAAGAACACGGCGCCGCTGTCATCGCCCTGACCATCGACGAGACCGGTCAGGCGCGCACCCGTGAGCACAAGGTGGCCGTGGCGTCCCGGCTCATCACCGCCCTCACCGGTGAGTGGGGCATGAACGTCGAGGACATCATCGTCGACACGCTGACCTTCCCGATCGGCACCGGTCAGGAAGAGACGCGTCGCGATGGGTTGGAGACCATCGAGGCGATCCGTGAGCTCAAGCATCACTATCCCGACGTCCAGACCACCTTGGGCGTCTCGAACGTGTCGTTCGGACTCAAGCCAGCCGTCCGGGTCGTCCTCAACTCGGTGTTCCTGCATGAGTGCGTCAAGGCCGGGCTCGACTCGGCCATCGTGCACGCGGCCAGGATCGTGCCGATCTCGAGGATCCCGGACGAGCAGCGCCAGGTGGCCCTCGACCTGGTCTATGACAGGCGGGTCTGGGCCGGCGAGCCGGGGGAGAGTGAGCTGACCTATGACCCGCTGGCGCGCCTGCTCGAGCTGTTCGAAGGCGTGGACTCGGCCTCCTTGAAGGAGGCTCGTGCCGATGAGTTCGCTGCTCTGCCGCTGGAGGAGAGGCTGGCGCGTCGGATCATCGACGGCGAGCGCCAGGGCCTCGAAGACGACCTGACGTCGGCTCTTGACAAGGGCCAGAGTGCGCTGGACATCATCAACGACAACCTGCTCGCCGGGATGCGGACCGTTGGCGAGCTGTTCGGCAAGGGCGAGATGCAGCTGCCGTTCGTGCTGCAGTCCGCCGAGGTCATGAAGGCCGCAGTGGCCTATCTCGAGCCGTTCATCGAGGGCAACGCGGATGGCTCTGCACGAGAAGCCAAGGCGCGGATCGTGCTGGCCACGGTCAGGGGCGATGTCCACGACATCGGCAAGAACCTGGTGGACATCATCTTGTCCAACAACGGCTATGAGGTCTTCAACATCGGCATCAAACAGCCGATCGCCGAGATCATCAGGGCCGCGGAGGAACACAACGCCGATGCCATCGGCATGAGCGGACTTTTGGTGAAGTCGACGGTCGTCATGAGGGAGAACCTCGAGGAGCTCAACTCCCGTGGGGTGGCCTCTCGTTGGCCGGTGCTCCTGGGTGGCGCTGCCTTGACCCGCGCCTATGTCGAGAATGACCTGGCTGAGGTCTATCAGGGTGAGGTTCGCTACGCCCGGGACGCCTTCGAGGGCTTGCGCCTGATGGACGCTGTCGCAGCCGCCCGCTCCAACCCGGAGCTCAAGGTCTCGGACACCCTCCCTGAGCTGCGCAAGCGGCGAGTCCGTGCTGTGGCTGCGGTCGCTGATGATGGCCCGGCCGACACCACGCGCTCGGATGTGGCCCAGGACAACAGCATCCCCACGCCGCCGTTCTGGGGCACCAGAGTGGTCAAGGGCATCGCCCTGGCGGACTACGCGTCATACCTCGATGAGCGGGCGACCTTCCTGGGGCAATGGGGTCTGAAAGGCACTCGGGGCGACGACGGCACGTCGTACGAGGAGCTGGTCGAGACCGAGGGCCGGCCGCGTCTGCGGATGTGGCTGGACCGGATCAAGACCGACGCGCTGCTTGAGGCGGCCGTCGTCTACGGCTATTTCCCTTGTTACAGCGACGGCAACGCGCTGGTCGTCCTCCATCACCAAGAGGGACCCGACGGCCAGCAGATCGGCAGCGAGCGGGCACGTTTCACGTTCCCGCGTCAGCGCCGCGACCGTCGCCTGTGCCTGGCGGACTTCTTCAAGTCCAGGGAGCGGTATGAGGCCGACGGCGAGCCAGATGTCATTGCCTTCCATCTGGTCACGATGGGTGCCCGGGTGGCCGAGGCGACCGCAGAGCTGTTCGCCGGCAACGCATATCGCGATTACCTGGAGCTTCATGGTCTGTCCGTGCAGCTGACCGAGGCCCTGGCCGAGATGTGGCACGCGCGGGTGCGTGACGAGCTCGGCTTCGGGGTCGACGACAACGAAGACCTGGGCGCCATCCTGCGTCAGGGCTATCGGGGGTCGCGCTACTCGTTCGGCTATCCGGCCTGTCCGGACCTCGAGGACCGCGCGGTCCTGGTTGGCCTGCTCGACCCTTCGCGCATCGGTGTCACCCTCTCCGAGGAGCTGCAGCTGCACCCGGAGCAGTCCACCGACGCTCTGGTCGTGCACCACCCCGAGGCCAAGTACTTCAATGCAACGTGACAGGAAAGCAACGTGACAGGGGCCCTTCCAGCTGCAGTTCTGTGGGACATGGACGGCACTCTTGTCGACACCGAGCCCTACTGGATCGCTGAAGAACACAGACTGGTGGAGGCACACGGAGGCAGGTGGACCGACGAGCACGCACGCCAGCTGGTCGGCAACGACCTGCTGGTCTCGGCGGAGTACATCCGGGCCCATTCTCCGGTTGAGCTGACGCCCGACAAGATCGTGGGCGAGCTGTTGGCAGGCGTCGTCGCGCGAGTCAAGGAGCATGTGCCATGGCGTCCGGGCGCCCGCGAGCTGCTCGCAAGCCTGGTGTCGCAAGGCGTTCCGTGCGCCTTGGTCACGATGTCCTGGGAGTCGCTGGCGACGGCTGTAGTGAGCAACCTGCCGAAAGGCAGCTTCGCGGCGGTGATCACGGGCGACGTTGTCCTGCATGGCAAGCCTCATCCCGAGCCCTACCTGCATGCCGCACGGTTGCTCCATGTCGACCTCGCAGCGTGTATTGCGATCGAGGACTCGCCGCCGGGCGTCGCCTCAGCCGTCGCCGCCGGGGTCCGGACGATTGCTGTTCCGCATCAGGTGAGGGTGCCGGAAACCGTTGGTGCTGTTCAGATCGCGACTCTGGCCGGACTCATGCCGGCTGACCTCCTGCCGCTGTTCCACTAGCGCGTCACAGGGCGGTCAGCGTCCTCGTCCGACCCAAGCGGTGGTGTTGGCGGCCACGGCGAGCTGGTCAGCCAGCGCTTCATGGTTGGTCGCCACCAGCCCGCAGGTGACCCTGATGTGCCCGGGCATGTCGGGCAGGACCGCAAAGGGTGATCCCGGCGTGGCACCAATGCCCTGGCTGGCCAGCCGCACCAGGGCGGCCGCCTCGTCGTGCACCGGCACCCAGATGTTGATGCCGTCCGTTCCGCCAACCTCGACGTCCCGCCGGGCGAGCCCGTCCACGAGAGCAGCCCGCCGCCGCGCATACTCGCGCTGTGCCTGTTGCACCTCAGCGCGCGAACTCTCATCGGTGAGCAGGCTCAACAGAATTCGCTGGAGCAGACGACTGCTCCATCCCTGGCCCAGCTGGCGCAGGGCAAGGACGTTGTGAATCAGCTGTGCCGGTCCGCTGACGGCGGCCAGACGCAGGTCGGGGCCATGCGACTTGGAGAAGCTCCGGATGTGGACCGTGCGCTCGGGGATCCAGCGTCCGAGACTGATCGCTGGCGCCGAGGCGATGGCCCCAGCCGAGTCATCCTCGATCACGATGGTGTCGGCCCCTTCAATCAGCTTGGCCAGAACGAGGGCTCGGCGTGAAGTCGTCGAGACCCCACTGGGATTTTGCGCGGTCGGCTGAAGAATCACGGCTGCCACCGGCGATGCCAGCGCGACGGCCAGTGACGCCGGTTCCATGCCCTCACGGTCCAGCGGGACACCCACAACATCGGCGCCGATGGAGTCGAGGAGATCCAGGAGCGGTGGGAAGCAAGGGTGCTCGACGACAACCCGGTCACCGAAGCGAATGGCGGTGCGGGCAATCAGGTCCAGCGCGTCCATAGCGCCGTCGACGATACTGATTTCGCCTGTGACATACGGCCATTCGGCGATCAGGACGTCACGGAGCTCCGGCAAAACCGCCTGGTCGAGATAGCTGCCGGGCGTGCCGGCCGTGGTGAGACGGCCCAGTGCTCTGCCGAGGTTGGGCAGTAGTGCCGCGTCTGGGACGCCCGTGGACAGGTCGAGCGAGAAGCCGGTCTGACCCTCGAGCGCCTGCTGATAACGAGTGTTGGCGGGTCCCAACGGGTCGGCCACCGTCGTACCGCGTCTCCCATCGGTGCGAATGGTGCCCGAACGGGCGAGCAGGGCCCAGCCAGCGCTGACGGTCGTGGGGGAGAGGGTCAGCTGCGTTGCGACCTCGCGAATCGGCGGGAGCTTGGTTCCAGTCGGCAGGACGCCCTCACGGATGGCACGGCTCACGGCGTGCGCCAGTCCCCGGGCCGTTGGGTGTTCCATGCGCTCCTCGAGCGCGGACAGAATCGCTATCACGTTTGTAACATAGCAAATTTGGCTTTGTCGTGGATGATGGTGGCACGTAGCCTGCTGCCATGACCCATCACAGCGCGCCCAGTCGCAGCATCGGACACTGGATCGATGGTCGCGAGACCCCAGGAACCTCCGGCCGTACGGCCCCCGTCTACAACCCGGCAACCGGTCAGCGCAGCGCCGAGGTGCAGCTCGGCAGCAGCGCCGAGGTGAACGGCGCCGTGGCCAAGGCCGTCGCTGCTTCCAAGGACTGGCGGCACGCATCGCTGTCAAAACGGTCCGGAGTGCTGTTCGCGTTTCGGCAGCTGCTGGTCGAACGCACCGACGAGCTGGCGGCGATCGTCACCGCTGAGCACGGCAAGGTTCTCTCGGACGCCGCCGGCGAGATTGCGCGCGGGCTCGAGAACGTCGAGTTTGCGGCCGGGGTTCCTGAACTGCTCAAGGGCGGGTACTCGGAACAGGCCGGCACCGGGGTTGACGTCTTCTCGATCCGTCAGCCGCTTGGCGTGGTCGCGGGGATCACCCCCTTCAACTTCCCGGTGATGGTGCCGCTCTGGATGTGCGCCAACGCGGTCGCATGCGGCAACGCGTTCATCCTCAAGCCCAGTGAGAAGGACCCCTCGGCGTCGCTGTTCCTGGCACAGATGTGGAAGGACGCCGGTCTGCCGGACGGCGTCTTCACGGTGATCCAGGGGGACAAGGAGGCGGTTGACGCCCTGTTGACCCATGCCGACGTTGCGGCGGTCAGCTTCGTGGGCTCGACGCCGATCGCGAAGTACATCTACGAGACCGGCACCGCCAATGGCAAGCGGATCCAGGCCCTTGGCGGCGCCAAGAACCATGCCCTGGTGCTGCCCGATGCCGACGTGGACATGGCCGCCGATGCCGTGGTCTCGGCGGCATACGGCTCCGCAGGCGAGCGTTGTATGGCGTTGTCCGTCGCCGTCGCAGTCGGTGATGTTGCAGACCCGCTGGTCAACGCGATCGCCGCTCGTCTGCCGAAGCTCATCATCGGTGACGGCACCAACCCGGACACCGACATGGGACCGCTCATCACCGCCGCGCACCGCGACAAGGTCGCCTCCTACATCGGCGCCGGCGCCGATCAGGGAGCCACCGTGGTCGTCGACGGTCGCCTCGAGGACGTGCCCTCCGAGGGCTTCTTCCTGGGGACGACCCTGCTGGACCACGTCACCCCCGAGATGACCGTCTACACCGACGAGATCTTTGGCCCGGTGCTCTGCGTCGTCCGCGCGAAGACGTATGACGAGGGCCTGGCGCTGATCAACGACAACCCCTATGCCAACGGCACGGCGATCTTCACCCGCGATGGCGGGGCGGCCCGACGGTTCCAGTTCGATGTCCAGGTCGGCATGGTCGGGATCAACGTTCCCATCCCGGTTCCGGTGGCCTACTACTCGTTCGGTGGCTGGAAGGCCTCATTGTTCGGAGACGCCCACATGTACGGAGCCGAGGGCATGAACTTCTATACCCGGGGCAAGGTGGTCACCTCACGCTGGCCGGATCCCGCGACCTCCGCAGTCGACCTCGGCTTTCCCCGAACGAGATAGGACACGTGCCGTGAGTCAGACATCGGCCGAGATTCCCTCAGCGCCCTCGACATCCTCAGCATCCTCAGCTCCTTCCGACGAGGCCCGGGTTCGCGCCGACGATCGCTCGCACGTCTTCCACTCGTGGTCCGCCCAGGCACAGATCGACCCCATGCCCATCGCCTCCGCCTCCGGGTCGTACTTCAGCGACTACGCAGGGAAGCGCTATCTCGACTTCTCGTCGCAGCTTGTCAACGTCAACATCGGCTACCAGCACCCCAAGCTCGTTGCCGCCATCCAGGACCAGGCAGCCAAGCTCTGCACCATTGCGCCGAGCTTCGCCAACGATGCGCGCAGCGAGGCTGCACGGCTGATCGCCGAGCTCGCCCCTGGGGACCTCAACGCCGTCTTCTTCACCAACGGCGGAGCCGAGGCCAACGAGAACGCCATCCGGATGGCGCGTCTGCACACCGGTCGGCACAAGGTCCTGGCCGCCTATCGCAGCTATCACGGTGCGACCGCCGGGGCGATTGCCCTCACGGGTGACCCGCGGCGGTGGGCTTCTGAGCCCGGTATGCCTGGGATCGTTCGCTACTGGGGTCCCTATTCCTATCGCTCGGCATTCCATGCGACCACCGAACAGGAGGAGTCGGTCCGCGCACTGCAGCACCTGCGGGACATCCTCATGGTCGAGGGATCGCACACGGTCGCGGCGATCATCCTGGAGACCGTCGTGGGCACCAACGGGATCCTGGTCCCGCCCCCCGGGTATCTTCCCGGCGTCCGCGCGTTGTGTGACGAGTTCGGAATCGTCCTGATCGCCGATGAGGTGATGGCCGGATTCGGTCGCTGCGGTGAGTGGTTCGCGGTCGACCACTGGGGCGTCACCCCGGACCTGATCACCTTCGCCAAGGGCGTGAACTCGGGATATGTGCCCCTGGGCGGCGTCGTCATCTCGGACTCGATCGCTGCGACGTTCGCCGACCGGGCCTTCCCGGGCGGGTTGACCTACTCCGGCCATCCGCTGGCGTGTGCCTCCGCCGTGGCCTCGATCAACATCTTCCGCGAAGAAGGCATCATCGAGCATGCCCGTGTCTTGGGCAGCGAGGTCATCGGGCCCGAGCTGCGGGCGTTGGCCGAGCGACACCCCAGTGTCGGCGAGGTGCGCGGGCTGGGCGTGTTCTGGGCGCTGGAGCTGGTGCGCGACCGCGACACGCGGGAACCGCTGGTTCCGTTCAACGCCAGTGGTTCCGAAGCGAAGCCGATGGCCGAGTTCGCCTCCGCGTGCAAGGACCAGGGGCTATGGCCCTTTGTCCACTTCAACCGAACTCATGTCGTGCCGCCGTGCACCACTTCCGCCGAAGAGATCAGGGAAGGTATCGCGATCCTGGACGAGGCGCTGAAGGTGGCCGACGGGTACTACACCGGGAGCTGAAGGAAGGTGCCGTGAGGTCGCCAAGCCCGTCGGCCCGTCAGGTTTGCCAGGTGACGTCGTGTGCGGTGACGGTGGCGGTGAGGCCGTGTTGATGGGCATACGTGTGGTGGTAGGCGCAGAGCAGGGTCAGGTTCAGCAGGGATGTCGGTCCGCCGTCGAGCCAGTGGATGACGTGGTGCGCGTCGCACCATTGAGGCGGCCGCCCGCAGCCGGGGAAGGTGCAGGCCTTGTCCCGGACCCATAACGCTGCCAGCAGGGCCGGGGTGAC
>JBBRWQ010000012.1:0-51228 GCA_038249115.1 Actinomycetales bacterium | reverse complement strand
GACATGGGCTGCCCACCGCGCCTACCTGCTCCCCAAGGCTGTCCTGGTCGAAGACTCCGGTCGACCAGCCGACTCCGCGGCGATCGCCTACCGCCAGCTCGCAGTGAGCACCACCGCGATAGGTCGCGACGGCTGGAAGGCCTCCCCCACCCGGAGCATCGTGTTCATGACCCTGAACAACGTCGACGGCAACTGGCGTGTGGCGCAGGTCCACACGGCGGCCTGAGATGCCCCCGGTCTTTCCCGCCTGTCACGGCAGTCCCATGCGACACGGCAGAACCTATCCGCCGAAACGCTGGAGTCCGGACGGCGATTCTGGCAGGGTGCTGCACATGGCTACCGACTACCGCAGCGCTGAGCGCGCGCACAAGTTGTCGTTGAGGCTCTCCGTTCACGAGGTCGAGGAGCTGCGTCGTGCCGCTGCTGACGAGGGCTATGCCTCCGTCCAGCAGCTCATCGAAGCCCGCGTGTTCGGCGAAGCAAGGCCGCGGCGCAAGCCAGGCCCCAAGCCGCAGAGCGAGCAGCTGGGGTTGAGCGCCTAAAGACTCCACTCGGTTCAGGGCAGTGCCCTGAGATGACGAAAGCCGCCGTTGACGCGGCGGCTACGTCTTAAGTATTTGGCCCGGTGTCACCCGGGACCTTATTCGAACCGCTCGTGCGAGAGAGGTCGCTTTGCTGTGCCCAGAGTAGCAACTACCTACGCAGAATCCAACCGGTTCCCCGGAACCGGTTCCCCGCGTGTCGCACCACCGCGCCCAGAGCACGCCCATCTCCCCCGGTCTCGACGGCATACCAAGCGGTCCCTGGCCGGCCTTCGCCGGGCCACGTCGGCCCATGAGCGCCGTGGCGGACTCGGCCCCGGCCCCATGCCCTCGACCCTGGCCGCTCAGATGCCGTGCTGGCACAGTCGCGCCCACATGCTCCGCATCGTCGACTGGCACGCCACCGCGCCGCACGTCCACGAGCTCTGCCGGGCCAAGGGCGTCGCCGTGGCCACCTGGAAGGCCGCCACGATCAACGACGTCCTAGACGCCGACGACCGCACCGGACGCGGCATCAGCACATCCCAGGTAGTTGCCGGGGCCCGGCTGCAACGCGGCGACAAGCAGATCCAACGCGTACGCGACATCAACGTCCAGCTCGGGATCCTGGTGGAGTACTACCGCGGCCGTGAGCTCTCCGGCGCCGAACGCCACCAGCTGCTCGGCGACCACCCAGGAAACAAGCAGCGCGGCATCCCCAACGCCTATGCCATGGGAGTCTTCCCACCCCGTCAACGCCACCGGATATCCACACCCCGGCCCGGCCGGTTCGCCCAGGTACAGACGAACGTCCACCTTCCCCGTAGGGGGTACGTCAGTCTCTTTACTCACCTACCTGGACAACTTTCCATCACCGCCGCTGACGCGTCGGAAGCAAAGGCGACGCCTCCGGCGCCACCGCCTCGACGAAAGCGGCGCCCGGGCCTAGCCCTGGCCCACGAAATGCTGGCCCATCCAGGACTCAGACTGTTCACCGGTGTGCCTGCTGTGACGCTGGCCGGCCAGCTCGCACCCTTCCACCGCGGTGGTTGGCATGGTCTTGACCTGGCCGATGTGCTCATCCAGGCCGCGCATGCGATGCTCATCGACCCCACCAGGACCGCGACCAACCCGCACGGCGCGCTCAAGACCCTGCTCAGCCAGGTCGAGCCGATCATCGACGTCGTCCAGGCGCCAGCGCAGCCGTGCCGGCGAGCCGACTGCGATCACGGGTGGATCCTCGTGGGGCCGGCCACCGTCGCGAAGTGCCCCGACTGCCCACCCTCGATACGCGGCGCCATCATCGCTGATGACGAGCCACCGTTCTGACCCGCCACCCGCGGCCAATGCGTTTACGTAGGGGGTGTAACGCCCGTGACAGCAGGGGCCGCGCGAAGCCATGGCCGGCGGCGGCGACGGCCCCAGCCAGTGCGGCGAGGTCGCCGCCCGACTCGGAAAGATCCCCACCGGCGTCCGGCCCATCCGGGACAGCCTCATCAAAAAGAGGCCTCATCTACTCCGCCGAGCACGGACAAGTCGCCTACACCGCCCCAGGGATGGCCAACTTCATCGCCCGACAGCCCCGGCCGTAGCAAACCGGCACCCCGGGCCGAGCATCACAGGTCAGCTGGCTTGGACGTAGGCGGCGACTGCGTCGCGAACCACCTGGGACAAAGGCACGTGGCGGACGGCGGCCAGGGCGCGGACCTGCTCGTCGAGGGTCTTGGGGGCGCGGACTCGCCACACCGGGTTGGGGCCGTGGGCGGCGCCCAGGCGCGGGCGGCCCAGGGCTACGCGTGTGGCCTCGCGGATGGTCGTGGTCCCCGTCGCGGCCATCAGCATGCGCCGGCCGCCGCCGCCGCCCCGTGCAGGGCGGTCCCCAGGACCGGCTTCAGCTCGCCACGCTCTGCGGCGTCGGCCAGCTCCTCGTACTTCGCCATGTCGTCCATGTCACGCTCCTTCGTTCACCAGGTGCCGGTACAGGTCCGTCAAAGTCATCACGTGGAAGATCACCAGTGTGTCCGGCCGGCGGCCGGCGGCGATCACCTCGATGACCTCGCGGCTCTGCGCGCGGCGACGACCGACGTACACCATCGTTGTCTCGCCCTGGCGACCCGTGAGCTCTTGGCGTCCGAGCGAGTGCCCGATCCCATACAGGGCGCCGCGCGCGAGATGCCATGTCGGGTCGAACTGTCCGTCCACGTCACCGGCACGGTGTCATCCTCCCACATAATTGGACTACAGAATAGGACTACGCCCGGGCGGCTTGCCGACTGACGTGCCGTTCCAGGCCGAGACCTGGTCGACCGAGCCTCTTGCGGCCGGCTGACCAACTGCTCGAACGAGACCACGTCGGCGCGCGGCCAGGCCTTCGTCGACACTCAGGCTGTTCTCCTGCCCGGACTGCGCGCCGCGCGAGCCGGTAGCCATCACGGGACGCAGCTTGCTGCTGTGTAGCCAGCCCCTCGACCCACCCGTGGACGGCCCTGAGCTACCTCCGGGCTCCACCCGCCCCCGAATCCCCCAGAGTCAGACCCTGTCACCAGCCCCAAACCGGGCAGACGCAAGCGCAAGGACGCCGCCGCCTGCCCGATGGTGCTCCCCCGTCTGTCTACTGCTCGGCCAGTCGCGCCTCAGCCCGATCGTCTCAGCCTCAACTCGACCAGCTCGGGCGGACTCATCCTTGGACCGGGCTACCGCGGCGCGTGCGGTCGTCACGGCCGAATGAGGTAACTGGTGGAAGTCCCAGCTGGGGGCACCGTGGCCGGGGCTGGTGTGCTGGTCGAGCAGGACCCGGGCCCAGTCGTAGCCCAGTCGCGCCCACCCGGTCTCGGGACACAGGTACCGCGATGGAGGCCGGCGGGCCGGGACCGGCGGCGGCGGGACAGGAACAGCGGCCCGCTGGTCCGGCCTGCGCCAGCACGCCGAGACTGCCGATGGTTTTCGCTCGGATGTTCCCCACGTGCCAGCCCGGGCTCAAGAGTCCTACCTGCTGGTTGGCAGCAGCCCCACCGCGCGGCTCAGGCGGTGGTGGCTGCCTTCAGCAGTGACTGCATCGCCCGCCCCGCCGCCCGGGCGCGCTCTGCGCTGACCGGAACGTGGCTGTAGCCGGCGGCCGTCTTGAAACCCAGCAGCCGGGACAGGTGCCGTGCCGCGTCGGCGTCCGCGGTCTTCAGCAACGACACGGCGGCCCGATGGTCCTCCCCCCGGGAGTACCGGCCCAGTCGGGTGCAGCAGATGGCGTCGACAGCGGCGATGCCGGCCAGCACACACAGGGACGTGTAGGCGTCGGTGACGTCGTCGAGCTCGTCGGCCAGCTCCATCACCGCGCCGGCCGTGGAAGCGAACTGCTCGGCCTTGGCCAGTCGCCCGCGGCGAACCGCGGCGTTGCCCTCAGCCGTCCGGGCACTCACGCGGACACCTTCGCACCCGCCAGCGCCTTACGCAGCCACCCGCCGCTGCCGCACACCGTCTTGCCCTCCTTGGCGATGAAGTCGAGCACAGGCTCATGCCCGGCTCGCTGCGCCACCTCGGCGGCCGTCATCTCCAGCACCCGCGCGTCGTTGCCGGTCCAGCGCGTGACCCGGTCAGCGAAGGCCGAGCTCGCGCGCTCCCATGCCTGCAGCTGGCTGCCGGTGGGCCGCACCAGGAAGATGTCGATGTCAGAGTCGGGACGCATGTCCCCGCGTGCCGCAGAGCCGAACAGTGCCGCGTACACCGGCCGGGGGTTCCAGCCCCCCAGCTCGTCTTCCATCCGGCCCAGAAGCGTGCGGCGCAGGTTCGCCAGCGCGATCACGGGCCCGGCGGCAAGGTGCTCGCGGTTCAGGCGGTACTGCCATGCCCGCCCGACCTGCTCCGCCTGCACGATCCCCTGGGCGACCAGACGCTGCAGGGCGTGGCGGATCCCCGGCGTGGAACCCTTGGGCAGCATCCGCTGCAGCTGGCCCGTGGTGAACGCAACCTCCGCCAACGCCAGGATGGCCAGGACGTCGCCGTCAAGGGTCGCGGTGACCACGGCGAGCGGGCGCTGCACCTGAACCATCAGTCCTCCATGGTGAAACTATGGTTGCTATAAAGTAACAATAGTTACAGTACCGGGGTGCCGCAAGAGGCCGGGAGAGATGGCGACTGTCCGGTGAGCCAATTGCGGCCCGGTGACAGCAGCGTTACCAGCACTGCGCGACGCCGCCATCATCCATCAGTCGCGGCCAACAACACACGAAAACCGCAGCTCCTCCCCCACACTGGCACTTCGACGACGACTGCTCTACGGCGTGGCCGGTTTGCCAGGCGGCGTGGATCTTTGAGCCTCCGCCCGGTCCGCACGGCTTCGCTGCTCGCGAGCCTCGGCCCTGACCTGGCCCAACTCCTCTCGTAGCTGGCCCACCAGCTGCTCATGGTTGGCCCGCTGGTCCCCCACACGCTGGTCTCCATGGGCCTTCTCCCGCTCGACATCTGCCCGGGCCGCTTCCCGTTCAGCGGTGGCGGTTGCCAGATCCCCGCGCAGCTGGCCGATCGTCCCCAGCAGGTCCTCGTGCTCGGTGCGCGCCCGGTCCAACTGCCCGCGGAGGTTCGTCGTCTCGGTCTCTGCGCGCTGCGCGCGCCCAGCCTCAGTCTCGGCACGCGCAACCGCTGCCCGGGTTCGCTCCTCGGCCTCTGCCCGTGCCAAGACCGCTGCCTCGGCGCGGCCCAGCGCGTCGTCGCGATCCTGCTCGGCCGCCTTCAGCTGGGCGCGACCAGCCGTCAGGTCGCCGCGAAGCTGCTCGAGCTCGCCGCGTGCCTGCTTCTGGGCAGCCTCGGCGGCCGAGCGGGTCTGATCGAGCTGGGCGGCCAGCTGATCGAGCTGGGCGGCCAGCTGCTCACCCGCCCGCTGCTCTTCCGCGAGCTGAGCGCGGACCTCTTCAAGGTTGGCGCTCAGCTGGTCGGTGAGCTCAGAGGCCTCGACAGCCGCAGCGTCAGCCTCAGCACGCTCAGCCTCAGCGCTGCGTTGACCCTGCTCGGCACGACTAGCCCGCGCCGTGGCGGTCGCCACCTTCTCAGCGGCGTCGGTCGTTACCGACTCGATCTGGGCCTCTGCGGCATCAGGGTCGGCCACAGTGCGCAACTCCTCAACCAGGGCGCCCAGCTGCAGGCCGAGGTGCTCGACCATCCCCGCCACCTGCCCACGGAGCTCGCTGGCCCGCTGACGCGCCGCATCAACAGGGCGCTCCTCATCCTCGACACGCCGGCCCGCGCTCTCTTGAGCCGCCCGACGCCGAGCACGCCACGCGGCGGCCCGGTTGTGTCCAGGGTCGTCGCAGTACTCCGGAGGGCGCCCAGCACCGCCCTCTGAAGGAGCCACCAAACGCTCACACCCAGGGAACCGGCAGGTGCGCTGCACCGTCTCAACTGATTCAGTCATAGCGTCACTCTATAATGACGGAATACGTTACGAAAGACGAAAGACGAAACAACGTAAACGAAAGTCGTTAAGCCGGTCCACGCATCACTTCGGGAGGCAGCCGCGGCCTCTCACCTTGCCAAACCGTGACCATAAATTTGTTGTATGACGTGATGCGCGAGCCAAGGCGCAACTACATGCGCGGCGCGACACGGCGTGTCGAACACCCTATTGCCTACTCACCCTTGCTATATTCCCTCTACGTGGTCGCGCAGCGGCCCATGCGCAATGGGGAGTACCGATGGGCGTAACAAGATGCACGGCGATCTGCCAGGGCAAGGGCGGTGTGGGAAAGACCTCGATCACTGCGAACATCGCAGGACTAGCAGCAGCGGCAGGCCTCAAGACGTTGGTGCTCGACCTCGACCAGCAGGGCAACCTGGCGCGTGACCTCGGGATGCCACTGGACTCAGGGGAGCGGCTTTTCATCGCACTGCGCAACGGCGGCAACCTGCCCGTTGTCCACGACGTGCGACCCAACCTCGACGTCGTACCCGGCGGGCACGAGCTGGGTGACATCAGCGGCATGATGGTCGGCCGTGCGATGAGCGGGGGAGTGACCCTCACCACAACCCTGCGCACCTCACTCGACCGGATCGCAGACGAGTACCAACTGATCCTCATCGACACCCCGCCCGGCGAGCAGGTCGTCGTAGAGGCTGCCCTCGGCGTCGCGTCCGCCGTGCTGATCCCCACCAGGGCCGACGACGCCAGCCTGGATGGGATGAGCCTGGTCGCCAAGAGGTTCGCTGCGGCGCGGGGGAGTAACCCCAGCCTGAGGCTGGCCGGGGTCCTGCTCTTCGCCATCGGCACACAGGGTCACCGCCTCGAGGCAGCGACCCGGGCCAAGATCCTCGGAATCATCAGCGACCCGAGCCTGACCTTCGCAGCCACGGTGCGTCACTCTGACTCGGCAGCCGTTGACTCCCGCACGCGGGGCCTGCTCGCGCACGAGCTGGAGGGCGCCGTCGCCAAGGACCGCGCCGACAGGCTAGCCGCGCTCCGCAAGGGAGAGCCGATCCCCGCAGGGCTGCTCAACCGCAACGCCACCGGCCTCGCTGCAGACTACGAAGCCGTTACCCGCGAGCTGCTGACCCGGTTGGCGCAGATCGAAAAGGAAGAAGTGTTCGCATGAGCACTCACGACAACCTTGACGATGCCTTCGCGCTACCGGCGACGAGTCACACGCGGGGGATGATGGACCTGCTTCCGCCTGAGAAGCCCCGGGCCGCACCGGCAGCACAGCCCCAGGTCACCCCTAAGCCGCCGGCGAAGGTGAAGGCAGGGGAGAAGACGCCAATCGTTAGCGTGCCCGTCTATCTGCCGCCGGCTACCTTCAACGCGGTACAGGACGCCATTCACGCGCAGCGCACCACCTACGCCGGCCTCGCGATCCAAGCCTTCCGTGCGATCAGCGACGACAGGCTCGCGGCCTACTTCGCCTCGCCTGAGCCGCAGGACGAGATCCCCGGACTCGAGCCCAAGAGGACGGGCCGCACCGGAATCCAGCGCCAGTTTAGGTTCCACGCCCAGACGAAGACGTACCTCCAGGCCAAGGGCACAGATGTTGGTGCGCCGTCACTGTCCGCCCTGGTCGCCACAGTGATCGGTATCCACCTCGGAACCGCTGACCAGTAGAACGCAGCACCCCAGCCAACGCGGCCTGGCCGCTGTGACGTGAGCGCCGGCATCGCTCGTCACGGGTTCCCGTTGGTGCTGCGGCCACTTCCTTCGCTCGTCGCGGCGACTCAGTGAGGACTATTTCTGGGCCGCTCGGGTGGCCTTGGATCAGGTCAAATCATCTCGTCGCATGCTGCAGAACTCATTCATAGTGGTACTATTGCAGTATGCGTTAGGAGAAACGATGGCCGCAGTGCTTGATCTTGCCGACCTCGCTGCTGAGCAGTGGGGCCTAGTCACCACGTCGCAGGCGCGCGCCGTGGGCGTCTCCGCTCAGGCTGTGGCGCGGCTGAAGAACCAGGGTGCCCTCGAACGTATGAGCCACGGTGTCTACCGGGTGGCCGGGGCACCGGCTGGTCCCACGGACGAGGTTCGGGCAGCATGGCTTGGCCTGGACCCGCGCCGAATGGCCACAGAACGCCTGCGGGACGACCCACCCGAGGTGGTCTCGCACCGTTCAGCCGCTGCGCTCCACGATCTCGGGGACCTGGCCGCGGACCGGATCGAGTTCACTGTCGCCGGGAGAGCGCAGTCACGCCGCCCAGATGTCCGATTTCACCGCGGCCAGGTGGCTGGCGGCGAATGGACGCTCGTAGACGGCCTGCCCGTGACCACAGTCGTTCGGACAGTCACCGACCTGGCCGCGGCCCGAATCGACGGCGGACATCTTGCCAGCGTGGTCCGCGACGCACTGACGGTGAAGCAGGTCGACGCCGACGAACTGGTCGAGGCTCTTCGCCCACATGCGCATCACTACGGGGTGGCCCTGGGCGACGGCGAGGCACTGGTGTCACGGTTCCTGCAGGAGTCCGGGGTGTCCCGATCGACCGAGAAAGCCGTCGAGCTGGTGCACCAAGGCAGACGTGAAGTGCTCGATCGACAGCTATCCGAGGCGGTACGCAGGATCGCAGCGCGCGTGTCCATCCCCGATCTCACGCACCTCACCGAGGTCACACAACAGATCGCGGGCGCCACCCAGATCCCCGACCTCGACCGGTTCCAGGTGCAAATCGCCAAAGCCGTTGCGGCAATCCCTTTCCTGGAACTGGATCGGCTGTTCAAGGAAGCCGGGCCAGTCGCAACCGCGGCTCGATCTCCCGAGATGGTCCGCATCGCCCGGGAGGCAAGCAAACTGGCGCAGACCGCCAGCGCGCCCGACCTCAACCGGCTCATTGAAGCGGCGCGCGCGGCCCGCGGCCACGGGAGCCGCTGATGCTAAACGGGGCGAGTGCTTATGCGAACGCCGCACGGTTCCGGCGCGGGCTGGAGGATCGGCTGAAAGCACAGGCCAAAGCTCGGGGCCGGCCTTTGGAGGAACTGCGGCGAGAGTTCCTGTTCCAGCGGTTCCTGGCACTGGTGTTCTCTGCGCCGGACCGACCGTGGGTACTCAAGGGCGGAGCGAGCCTGCTGATGCGGCTGGCCGACGCTCGCTACAGCCGCGACATCGACCTGCTCCATCTGGGCGAGTCAACCAGCCCGGAGCAGGCCGTTGGCGACCTGCGGCAGGTCGTGGCACCGCGCGAGGGCGACCATCTGACCTTTGTCATCGGCGAAAGGGCGCAGTTCAGCGAGACGACCTCGGTGGCAACGGTCAGCGTCACCGCCTACACCGGTGCCACGAAGTACGGCAACTTTCCAATCGACATCTCGACGGATCTGCACTTCCTAGCTGTGCCCGAGCGGGTGCGGCCGCAATCGGTGGTGGAGATCCCCGGGATGATGATACTGCCCGAGATGGTGGTGTATCCCTTGACCGACCAGGTCGCTGACAAGGTATGCGCGATGTATCAGACCTACGGTGCAGCGGGGCAGCCGTCCTCGCGGTTCCGCGACCTGGCCGACCTGGCGCTGATCGTTACCACCTGCGAGTTCGACGCCGAGCTGACCGCCGCCGCAGTGGCGTCGGAGTCACGCCGACGCCACATGGAGCTCCCCTCGAAAATGGTCGCGCCCAGCCCCATCTGGGGCGCGGGCTACGCGAACACAGCGCGGACGAGCCGCCTCGCCCGCGAGCTGCATCAGCTCGATGCCGCGCTGGCCGTAGTGGGGGTGTGCCTCGATCCGCTGCTCAGTGGTGCGCAGACCACCGGAATGTGGAAACCAGGACGGGGATGGGTGACGCCTAACGAAGCCAACAAGGCAAGGAGCACAGGCCGACCCGACCCTTGAGGACCAACTCCCAATCGCGAGACGACATCTGGATCTGGCGCTCTGCTGCCGTCGACGACATGCCCCCAGCGGACGGTCGGTGACACCGTCACCCGGACAGGCAACGCCGCGGTGGGGGAGGCGGCAGGTGTCCGGACAGGCGACAGCGACACTCAGGGTGTCGTCGACACCGAGGTGGGTGTCGTCGACACTGAGGACGCGAGGCTGGCTGTGGCTGTCGCAACAGGGCGCCGCGACCGGTCTTGACGTCGTCGACGCGTTCGGCGCACAAGGATGGCCGGCCATACCAAGGACCGGCCAGCGTTGGCTTCTTAAAGCACGCGGCACGACGCCGACGAGCGGGCAACCGACACTCGCAGCCGTCCGGTAGGTTCCAGCGATGTTCCACATTCTGACGACAGCCGACAAATGATCGCACCGATGAGTTTGCCACTCGAGACCGCCAGATCGGTCACGACTGTCCGCCAGGCCAGCGTCATCGCCTATCGGTGGGCGCTGACCTTCAGCCGGCTGTACGAGTGGTGGAAGCCAGCTGGCTGGCTCGCTCTGCCGATGACGTGGTCGGTCAACATGGTGGTCATCGGGCTGCACGCTGGTGACATCCAGCAGTTGGGTGCGGCCGCGATGCAGGCACCTAACCCGGTCGCCCGCCCGAAGCGGCGACTGTGGTGCGCCGTGCTGCTGTCTGGATTCGTGTTGGTGTTGGTGGCCCTGCTAATGACGCTGGTGGCCCAGCTAGTGATCGGGCTGATGCCATTGCTGGCGTCCGCGCATCTGGCAGTGGTGGTCGTCACTGTGGTGGTGCTCGGTCCTGCCGGCGCTACCGCCTTTGATGTCGTCATGGTCGGCGTCTGGCAGTCCGGGGGCAACCTGAGACAGAGCGAGCCGGATCTGCGGCGTCGTGTCGATGGGCCGGTCGTCATTGGGGCCATGTTCGGGGCGTGGCCGCGTCGCACGGGAGCCGGCCGGCTTCTGCTCGCCGCGGTCCTGGCTGAACAACGCGCTGCGGGCGTGACCATGCTCGTCTCAGCCCGCGATGAACAAACCGCCAACTGGTACGTCGGCGAGCATCTGGGGGAGCGTGTCGACCCCGAACACCACTGTTTGCACATCGCGTGGATCAACCCATGAACCACCGCGGACGACGCCGCCATCATCAATTGACGCGTCCGACAACACCAGTGGACAACTTCGTTGTGCCAGTAGCGGACGGGGCGGCCGATCCGGAAACCATGGGGCCCCGTGCCGAGGTGGCGCCAGTAGCGCAGCGTTGCTTCGGGGACGCGGACCAGGGCGGCGACTTCCTTCAGCGTCATCAGCTCGTCGTCGGCGTGGGTGAGTTCGCGGTGCAGGGGATGTGGTGCGGTGCTCATGATGGTTCTCCTCAATCCGGATCGGTGGGGTACGACCGTTGTTGACATCCAGACTGAGCCGGTAACGTTACCGACTTCGTTCCCCCGGAGCTCCGATTCCGGTGGGGGAACGTTCAGGGAACGGGCATCGTCGCAGGTCAGCCCACGTTCCCCCGAAACTTGCAGGTTGCTCGTCTCAACCACCTCAGACGGTGTTGCCGTCGATGTCCACCCTCGTGACGGGCCAATGCCTCGACAGGGCAGATCGACAGAGATAAGATCGTCTTATGACCCTGTTGGTCGAGTATCGCGATGCGCTACGCGACGAGGACGTCGCGCGGCTGCGTCGTGTCATCTCGTTGCGTGCGATGGTCGCCACGGGGATGAGCCAACGGCAGATCGGCGATGCGTTGGGCATCTCGCAGCCGGCGGTCAGCCAGCAACTACGGCACGCCCTGGATCTCGACGGTGTTCATCCCGAAGCGCTGATGGAGGCGGGTGGGCCTGTCCTTAAGGCGTTGGCAGCGGACCATGGCTACCGGCGGCTGGCAGTGTTCGGCTCGATCGCGCGCGGTGAGGCGCGTCAGGACTCCGACATCGACCTCCTCGTGGACGCGCCACCAGGCACGTCGTCGTTCGCGTTCATCAGGTTCAAGCAGTTGATCGAGCAGGTCCTCGGGCGTGCGATCGACCTGATCTCGTACGGCGGCCTGAAGCCGAAGATGGACGATGACATTCGACGTGACGCGGTGCTGTTGTGATGGACCGAAAGGCCGTCAAGGAGCTGCTGCACATCGAGGGCTGGCTCGCCCGTGCCGCTGAGATCATTGCGCGCGGCAAGGATGCCTACCTCGCCGATGACCTCCTGCAGGAGGCAGGGGACTCGCTGATGATGAAGCTCGGTGAGGCCGCGAATCGGTTGTCGCGGCTCGACGTGCTCGCACCCGACGGCGTCGAGTGGGCACTGGCCGTCGCCAACCGGAACTTCATCATCCACCAGTACGACCAGATCAACCGCGAACTGACCTGGCTGACGTTGTCGGTCGATCTACCGGCCTGGCAGAAGTCGCTCACGCCGCTCGTCGACGAGGCTCGGGCCGCACTCGACACAGACGCCGGGTAACCCCCGGTTCAGAGGCCGATGCCCGGGCCGGGCCCGGATCGGCAGGAGAAAGCCGGGGTGGGCTTGCGCCGCCGGCGAGCGATGTACGCCGAGCGGTCGTGCTTGGCGAGGTGCCGCGGGTCGACGTAAGGCTCGTACTTGGCGGCCTCCTCGGCGGCGAGCCGGGCGGCGTGCATCCCACGCCCCGCGTCCTGGCGAGGCTTGAACCTCCTCGGGTTCGCCCTGATGGACGCCCGGGAAGTCCTGCGCAACTGAGGGTTGCCGGAGCTGCATCCGCAGGTCATCAGGGGAGTCGCCGACGAGCTATCGGAGATCTGAGCCTCGCGGACGGCAGCAGCGTGTATACCTCAGGCCAGAACCGCACCAGCAGGACACCTTGCTCACCGGCGGCCACGACCTGAAGCAGGACCCGTCGACCGTGCGCAGGTCCGGGTACGCGAACAGATCCCGCTCCGACGGTTCGGCGACACCCGTCACAGCAAGAAACGCCTCGAATCCGTCGACGTCCCCCGGCAACAGAACGGTTCTGAAGCCGTTGTTGTCCACCAGCACGCAGTACCGTTCGGTACTTCGTCGAGACTCATCCCACGTGGTACCCAGGAACGCTGCCAGCCGTGGTCGCCGCGCGATCAACACCCGGTGCTCCGATTCTGGCCAGAAGACCGCCAACGCCACCGGGGCCTTCGACTGCGGATCATCTGGCAAGAACCGGACCACGGTCTCTTCACTCCCCACGGGTACGTCCCATCATCTCGGCGAGAGCCGCTTCCGCTCGGGTCTGAAGATCATCGGATGCGCCACCAGCCGCGCCCAGAGCCGCCGCACGCAGCGGGACGAGCTGTTCCAGAGCGGACTCGGGGTCACCAGTTCGCAATGCCAGCTCCATCCCCGGTGTTAACCAGGCCAGAGCCGGACCATGATCGCCGACGTCGCCGTATTCGATCCCGGCCTGCACGTAGATCCACACATCGTTCGGAAAGTCTGTGCAGGCATGCCGCCACAGATCCCTGGCCTGGGGCTCATGCCCGGAACGCATCAGTTTCTCCGCCAACTCGCACAGCATCTCGGCATTCTCACTGTACCCACCCCGGGTCGCGGCGGTGATAACCCGGACCGCATCATCCACCCGCCCCAACGCCTGATAGCTATCCGCGAGCTTCTCGCTCCACGCCCCAACGTCGAAGAAGAAACCTTCCTGTCCAGCGCCCTCGAGCTCGGCGAGCCGCAGATAATCCTCCAACACGGGGACCAGTTGCCCATGGTTATCCCCCGCCTGATCAACCCGCTCCATGATCGCCTCGACGCGCAGCTCCAGCGCCGACTTCCTCGCCCACACCCAAGAGACCATAGCTGGCGCGCCGACGTCAACAACATCCCCATCTGGCTCCGGTCTGACGCTACGTGACGGGTGCGGTGGCGATGGGCCGGAGACCTTCACAACCAGCGGACGAATAATCGTTCGGGGTCTGCGGGGTCGGTGCGGATGATGATGGGTAGGTCCATCCGTCTCAAGTCGATGTCCTGGCCCTCGTCGAGCACGGTGAAACCCTGCCGGGCGTAGTACGCCTCAAGACCCGACCCGGTGGAGAACTGGCCGTAGATCAGGCGGAATCCAAGCTGACGGTAGGCGCGGACGCTCCGCTTGATCAACGACTCGCCGAGCCCGTTGCCGCGGGCGCTCTCAGCGACGGCGACCGCCCGGATCTTAGTGATCCTGGCTGCACCGGCCATCGCGGCTGGCAACGTAACACCGCCTGCGATGCCATCGGCCAGGACGTTGACGGGTGGAACAGCCTGCAGTACGCCATGCACCCGCCCATCTCGGCCTGCTGCAACCAGTACCCAGATCAGTCCAGGCATGGCGGTTTCGGGTCTGGCCGCATCGAGCGCTTCGGTGAGTGGACGCAGCATGACGTCGGTGCCGTGGTCGAGACCCAGCAGCAGACTGGATGCCACCGTCCCTGCCTCGATCACTTCGCCGACCGCTGGGTCCAAGCGAATGTCGACCAGCTCGAGGAGCTGGGCGACCTGTGCGGTGTCACCGGGACAGGCAAGGCGGATACGGGTGCCACCCGGCCCGGACCATCCCACGACGAGACGCTCAGCCGTCATCGGTAGAGCCCGGGGAGCCTTCTTCATCAAGTGCCGCCCTCATCATCGGCCGTCTCCAACCGCCGGACCCGGCCTGCAGCCCCGGATGGCATCCAGGGCTGCGCTGGTCAACAGTTTGCCGCCGTTGAGTTTGCCATGACGACTGGCCGACACGACACAGCACTGGCGAACCGGAGACCTGCAGGCTGGGCATGCTCCTCGTGGTCGTGCTCGCGGGTGCAGGGCAGCAGTTTCGGTAGGCGAGGTAGCCATCGACGATCAGACATCCGGTGAAGGTCCGCAGCGAGGCGGTCACCTCGTCGTGGCGGCGCGAGTCCAGCGCGGTCAGCCAGACCAGCCGCTCGTGCGGCGCCCCGGGCACCGGCTCGCCCGTGTCGGCTTGTTGGTAGTGGGTACAGCCAAGATAAGCCAAAAAGGGGCCAGGGGTTGATCTAACCGACTCAGGATCCTCCGTTTCTGGATCTCTGCTTCTCGCGCTCCGGGAGCGCGCGACGGACGGTGCGCGTCGCCCGCGACCGGGGATCTCGGGAGGCCCGGCAGGCACCCTGGTCGGTGAGGTCAGGGGCGAGGCTCGCCCTGCTCTGGCGCGGTGTGCCAGGGCCTGTCGCTGTGGGTTGGTACCGGTCGGCCGGTCAGCTGGACGGCGTATGTCGGGCGTCCTGGGGCGGGGACCGGGCCGAGGTAGGTGTGCCCGGTCATCCGGCACCAGGCCGGTAGGTCGATCGGCGCGACGGGGTCGCTGGTCCTCAGGTGCACGACGGTCCCGGCAGGTAGCCGGGCTGCGTGGTCGCGCAGCAGGATGAGGAGCCGTGCGCAGCCCAGGCCCCCCCGTCGAGGTGATGGACGGTGTCCCCCCGGTCGGTGTTCGCCACGCTCAGGCGACCAAGGCGTTGTAGGTGTCGCTCAGCGCCCGCGCCGCCGCTTTGATGTGTTCCTTGGTGGTGCCGCGGCCCAGCGAGAGCCGCACGGTCCCGCGCGCGTCGGACGGGTCCACGCCCAGGGCGAGCACGGCCCCGGACGGTGTGTGCACGCCGGAGTGGCAGGCCGAGCCGGTCGCGGTGGCCAGGCTCGGGCACGCGTCGAGCAGGTCCCAGCCGGCCACGCCGGGGAACATGACCAGCAAGGTGTTGGGCAACGCGTCCTGCAGCGGTGTGAGGCGAACGGTGTCGGGGATCGAGCTGAGGAGGCGCTGCCAGAGCTCGTCGCGCAGCGCGGCCGTGCGGGCCACCTCGTCGCCCAGGCCCTCCTGCAGGAGCGCGCAAGCCGCCCCGAGGCCGACGATCCCGGCGACGTTCTCCGTGCCCGGGCGCACCCCGTGCTCCTGCCCGGCACCGCGCAGCACCGGCACCAGTGGCGTACCGGTGCGCACGTAGAGGGCTCCGACGCCCTTGGGCGCGTAGAGCTTGTGGCCCGCGATCGAGAGCAGGTCCACCCCCAGCGCGTCGACCTCGACCGGGACCTTGCCGACCGCCTGGGCGGCGTCGGTGTGCACGAGCGCTCCAGCTGCCCGGGCGGTCGCGGACACCTCGGTGACAGGCATCAGGGCGCCGGTCTCGTTCTGGGCCAGCATGACCGTCGTGAGCGCGACATCCGTGCCCAGCACAGCTCGAAACGCGGGCAGGTCCAGGTGGCCGTCAGCGGTGACACCGACCGTGGTGACGTCCCAGCCGTGGGCGGCCAGGTGAGCCAGGGGCTGCACGATGGCGGGGTGCTCGACGCAGGAGGTCACGATGCGGCGCCGGTCGTCCGGTGCCGCTGCTGCGACACCGCGCAAGGCGAGGTTGTTCGACTCGGTGCCGCCGGACGTGAAGACGACCTCCGCCGGTCTCGCGCCGATCAGGGCGGCCACCTGTTCGCGGGCGACCTCCACGGCCTCGGCTGCGCGGCGCCCGAGGCTGTGCGGACTGGATGGGTTGCCGAACGCCTCGGTGAGGTACGGCAGCATCGCGGCCAGCACCTCCACGGCGACCGGCGTCGTGGCGTTGTGGTCGAGATAGATCACGTCGTCATTCACAGCCATCTCCTCAGCATGTCCTGCTCGAATACGACCTTGCCCAGGTGGAACGCCCGGTCAGTATTTTCTAGGTCGTTTGGGTCGACTGTGCAGCCAGGGTGCCCATGCTAACCTTCTGACACTGGTAACGAAATGGTCAGTAATTGGTAAAGACGGGACTGACGGGTTGGACTTCTCGGGAATCGTCAGCACGTGGACCAGCCGTGCCGGACATGGCGAACGAACGTCGCACACGTCACCCAAGCGGAATCGCTCATGAACGTCGTAGGTGCAGCGAGCAACCGGATGCGGGTCCTATCGCGTTCGCCAGGGTGGACCAAATCACCGGAGCGGCAGCACACCTTCTGGTTGACCAGAAGCGGACGTGAGAGCCGGTGAGGGTGCAGGACAATCCGGCGGCTGAAGGGTCAACAGCGGCTTGGACAAGACTCGGGAATCGGGGGCGGCCAGCAACCTCCATTGGACCCGAAGCGGTGTCGATGGGCCCGCTGAGCGACCGTGGGGCGCCGGGACGACTCGCACCGTTCGCTGGTGTCGTAATCATCGCGTTGGTCTTGGGGCTGTTGCCGGCGACCTCGTCGGAGCGGTCCATGCTCGCGGCGGCAGCGGTACTGACGACCACGGTGATTGCGGCGGCGCTGCTCGTCCCGTGGGCCCGGCTGCCCGCCTGGTGCCAGGGCACAATCCCGTTGAGCTTCTTCGCAGTGGTCGCACTCCTGCGAGCAGCCGGGGGCGGGGGGACTTCGCTCTACGCCCCGCTGGTGATGCTGCCCATCCTCTGGATGGCGATCTACGGCAGCCGGACCCAGCTCTGGATAGCCATCGGCGCAACGGCTGCCACATTCCTGACGCCACTGATCCTGGTAGGCCCACCGCTGTATCCCGCGCTCGGATGGCTCGAGACGGGCATCTGGGTTTCCATCGGGGTGCTCGCCGGGACCGCCACCCAGACACTGGTCGACCAATCCCGTCATCGCAGCGCTGACGTGGCCGCCCTAGGCGCCATCACACGCGCCCTAACCGCCAGAACCGATCCGCGCGCGGAGCTGTGCGCCGCCGCTCAGCTCATCACCGGCGGCTCATTCGTAGCCCTGTTCGAGCCGCACCTCGACAGGACCCTGGTCGCCACCGCTGGCACCGACGGGCTCGACATTGGGCAGATGCGCACCGACCCGAGGACCGAACTCTGCGCCACTGCCAAGGCCTGGCGCACCGGAAGGAGGATCTACATCGCTGACACCGCAACCGACCCGCAGCCCTCGGCGCAGCTGACCGGGGCCGGCGCCGTGCTGTGCCAACCGGTCATTCGAGACCGACACAGGATGGCCGTGCTGGTCGTCGGCTTCGCGGAGTCGCGTCGGCGCGTGTCCCCGACCGCCTTATACCTGGTCGAGCTGCTCGCCGCGGAAATCGGCGCCGCGATCAACCGGGCCGATCTCGTCGCCCTGCTTGCCACCCAGTCACAAAGCGACCCGCTCACCGGGGCCGCAAATCGGCGCGGCTGGGACAAGGAGCTTGACCGCGAGCTCGCTCGCGCCCACCGCACCGGCGACCCGCTCACCGTCGCCATCATCGACATGGACCACTTCAAGGCATACAACGACACCCACGGCCATGGCCCCGGAGACGTACTGCTCAAAGACTTTGTCAGCGCCATCCGCGCCGAACTGCGCACCGGTGACGTCATCGCCCGATGGGGCGGGGAAGAGTTCGCCCTCGCCTTGCCTGACTGCGACCTTGCACAAGCCCACACCCTTGCCTCACGCCTGCTCAACGTCGTGCCAAGTGCTCAAACTGTCAGCATCGGACTAACCCAAGCACAAACCCATGACACACCGCGGGCCCTGATCGAGCGAGCCGACCGAGCGCTCTACACAGCCAAGAATGGCGGCCGCAACCAGGTCAAAGCCCATCAAAGCTCACCGCCACCTGGTCTAACCCACGACCAAAGTGCGTGAAGGAGTCGCCAAGGGCAGCTCATTGGTTACCCTCTTCTCCGCACGGGCGGAGATCCGGTGCACGGTCCAGATCAACAGTTCCACCAGCGTGTCGGTGAGCTCCCGCTCCCGCTCGTGCACCAACGCGGCCAGCAGTGTCAGCCGCAGCGGCATCGGATGAGTACGCAGGTGAGAGGGCGATTCCATCTCCGCCCGGGCCCGCCAGGAAACGACCACCTTAGGGGCTACGTCACCGAACAGGCCCACTGGCAAGCCGATCGCCCGCACCGCCACCAGCTTGTCGACCTCGGTCAGCATCGTCTCCAGGCTGACATTGCCCGGGGCTTCCTTGATAGTTCCCAACAAACAGAGATCACTACCGTCGTCGGCCCCATCCGCGTCCGGGTCTTCGGGGTTGCCACCCACGATCAGTGCCAAGATCGCCTCCGTGGCAGCCGGACTGAGCAACGCGGAGATCCGCAGCGTCAGGGTCTCCTCGCCTGGGCGCAACGCCGAACGAACGATGCGATCAACCCGGCCCCCCGCCGGTGGCTCCACCCGTTCGGCGCGACGACAGGACAGCAACTCCTCACGCACCCGCTCCGGGGTGCGTTCAGCCTGGGCGACGTGTTCAGCCAGCCACGCCGTCAACCTCTCCGCATCCGCGACACCGCACTCCCGGAATCCCAGGTGCTGGCGGATCTGGGAGCGGTGATACTCGATCGTGCTGCCGGACCACTCATAGAAACCCAGGTCACCGGCAGCCACCTTCATCTGACGGGAAACGAAGTCCACTGCCTCCTGCGGCAGTTCGGCTCGGCCCCGGGGAAACCGGCCCGACTGCGTATAAAACTTCAGCAGCAGCGCAAAACCCAACCTTGTCGCACCGCGCTTACCGGCCACCAGCTGCTGCTCATCCTCCAGCACCGTCCAGTGCTCGACCAGCTCATCCACTTCCATCGGCGACCGTCCCACGCCGCCTATCCTCCCGCCACGGCTTCATCCACGCTCAACAGCAGCCGCAGGAAGCGAGATCACCGCAGTTTGGGGCTGGTGACAGTGTTCTTACCGGTACCCATCCATTGGCTTGCTCCTGACCCAAGGCGGAGGCGGAGCTGGTGTTCCTCGAGGCCTACTGCCCGCCCAGCTGTCCGAGGCTGAGCTGCAGGCGCTGGTCGCGCAGGCCATCAGCGAGACGGGCGCCAGCGGTATGCCGCAGCTGGGCCTGGTTATGAAGGCCGCCACCGCCCTGGTGGCTGGCCGGGCTGAAGGCGGGCGCGTCGCCGCGATCGTGAAGTCGGTTCTCGCAGAGAAGTAGGCACGCACTGCCTGGTCACCGCTGGCTTTGGGCGGGGGTCATCGCGCCGGTCCCGACGGTCTAGTGCTTCGGGGGCCTGGTCTTGGTGGGTTTCGGAGTGGGCCCTGGCGGCGCGGTGGTGGTGGGTGCGGGTGTCGGTGGTGGCGGAACCCCGGCCGAGGTGAAGACAGTGACCGAGCTGCCGCGAAGCGCCCGGTAGGAGGGTTGGGTGCCCACGACCCGACCCACGGGGGTGCTGGATGCCACGGCGTTGCCGACCACCGGTGTGAACCCGGCCGAGGAAAGGGCAGCCATGGCGTTGCCTAAGGACAGCCCCGTAACGCTGGGGATCGACACCAGGTCGCCCTGGAGCACCTTGTCGCTGGGGGCGGCGAAGTCGCGGAACGGCATCCCGGCCGACGCCTGGTCCATGATCTGCTTCCAGATCGGCGCGGCGATGGTGGACCCGAAGACCTGGTTGCGATAGAGCGTCTTGCCGAGCGTGAGGTCGTGAAGTACGCGGGTCTGGGGGCCGTCGGGTGTGCCGACCCAGACCGCGGTGGACAGTTGCGGGGTGTAGCCGACGAACCAGGTCTCGTTGCTGCCGTCGGAGGTACCGGTCTTGCCGGCTGCCGGGCGTCCACCTGCGAGGCTGTTCCCTGAGCCGGTGCCCTTGGTCAGGACGGTCTTGAGGATCTTGGTGACACCATTGGCCACGTCAGGCTCGATGACCTGCTTGCACTGTTTCTTGGGCAGCGCGAGCGGCTTGTGATCGCTGGTGGTGACAGTGAGGACCGGAGAGGGCACGCAGTAGGTGCCGCCCGAGGCGACCGTGGCGTATGCCGAGGCCAGGGTGAGCGGGGAGACGCTGTCCGAGCCCAGGGTGATCGGGGAGGCGAGGCTCTGGATCGGCTTGCCGCTGCCCTGGTGCAGGCCCATCGTGGTCATCAGGTCCCGGACCGAGCAGGCTCCGAGCTTGGCGACGAGCCCGGCGAACGCGGTGTTCACCGAGAACGCTGCCGCGTCGGTCAGGCTGATCGGGCCGTTGCGGCTGCCCTCATCGTTGCGGACGTTCCACGGCATGGTCCCGGCGCAGGCATCGGTGAAGTCGGCTTTGGTGAATATCGCGGGATGGGTCGCGTTGGCAGAGCGCGCGATGATGGTGGAGTTGATCGGCATGCCGGAGCGCAGCGCCTCAGTCACGGCGAACATCTTGGCCGTCGAGCCGAACGCGAAGCCGATCGAGCCGCCGTACTGCTTGTCGACCGCCCAGTTCACTTCGGTGTTGCCGAAGGGGGCGCCCTTTTTGTTGGAGAACTTGGTGTTCTGAGCGATGGCCAGGACGTGGCCGGTCCCGGGTTCGACGAGGGCGGCCGCGGCGCCGATTCTCTCGCTGTTGCCGATCGGCACCTTGGCGTTGATCTGCTTCTGGGCGATCAGCTGCATCTTGGGGTCGAGAGTCGTCTGGATGGTCAGGCCGCCGCGGTTGATCGCCTGTTTGCGGTCTGCTGGAGTCTTGCCCAGCGATGGTTGTTCCATCAGCCACGCCGTGACGTAGCTGCAGAAGTAGGGGTACGGCGAGGACGCGCAAGAGTTCAGGGCGGGTTTGGGGTTGGTCACCATCTTGGTCTTCCTGGCGGCCTGCCAGGCCTTGTCGGTGATCAGGTTCAGCGCATGCATCCGGTCGAGGACGACGTTGCGCCGGGCCAGCGCCTTGGCAGGGAAGTGGATCGGGTCGGTGACGCTCGGCAGCTGGACGAGCCCGGCCAGGGTCGCGGCCTGAGGCAGGCTCAGCTTGGCTGCGCTCACCCCGAAGTAGTTGCGAGCCGCTGCCTCGACCCCATAGGCCCGGTCGCCGTAGTAGACGAGGTTGAGGTAGCCCTCGAGGATCTGGTTCTTGGTGAGGATCTTCTCCAGCGTGATGGCGAACTTGAGCTCCTGGAGCTTGCGCGTGTAGCTCTTGGCCGTGGCAGCCGCGGCGCACTTCTTGTCCTTCTTGATGAGGCAGTTCTCCTGCAGGGTGATCTTGACGTACTGCTGGGTCAGGGTGGATGCACCCTGGGTGTTCCCGCCGCCCAGGTTGGAGACGAAAGCGCGGCCGACGCCCAGCGGGTCGATGCCGCCATGCTCATAGAAGCGGCTGTCCTCGATGGCGACCTGGGCCTGCTGCATGACCGGGGCGATCTTGGACAGCGGCACGATGATGCGGTTCTCGTCATACGGCGTGGCGATCAGGGTGCCGTCGCTGGCCAGGATGCGGGACTGCTGCGACAGGGCCGTCCGGGTGAAGTCGCTGGGAAGGGAGTCGAAGACGTGGACTCCCTGGCGGGCCGTGGCACCGGTGGCCCCCACCGCCGGCATGACCAGCCCGGCCCCCAACAGCCCGAGGACGACCGAGGTTGCCAGGAAGGCTCCGAGCAGGCTGACGATGTTGGCGAAGTTCGTAACACGTCCCGGCATGGCCCCAGCGTAACTAAAGCCCTTGGGGACCAACTCGCGCAAAAGTCACGTTAAGCCCGGATCGGTTGCTGGGGTGGGCGTGCCGTACGTTCAATGGCGGTGGGAGTCATTCGTGGTCTCCGTCGAATGCGTCATCGAATGGGGTGTGCTCGGGCTGTTCCTCGTTGGTAATGTCGCGGCTTGGCACGGCGTCGTGGCGGGTCGTTTCGCGGACACGCCCTTCGCGCCTTGGCAGGTTCGGGCCAGGACCGTACGTCACGCCCGAACCTCGCGTTGCTTGTGACGTTCGTGCGAGGAGCCCGCGGTCGACCATCGCTGCGAGGAGGCGTGAGACCGTCGCTGGTTGTACGCCGAGCATGACGCGCACCATGCCGGGGGTGATCTCCTGGGACTCACGCAGGAGGTCGAGGATGCGGTGCTCGGACTCCTCGGCGGACCGTCGTCGCGAAGTGACCGCCGAACCTAGGGCCGCGATCGCCGTTTGGCGCAGTCGGTATTCGGGGTGGACCCATCGCTGGCTTTCCCGCGTTGGTTCCGCGAAGCCGTCCGGTGCCGCGGCAAGTCGGGCGAGCACCTGCTCGGTCTCGTCGACCGACCGCTGCACGGCGTTGGCCATGGTCGCGGCCGTGACCTTTCCTGCGTCGAGCAGTGCCCGCAGGGTCAGCATCGCGTCGGGGTTGTCGCGGGTCTCGACCGCCAGGGTGGTGACGAACCGCAGCAGGGCTCCGTTCGGTGTGCCGCCCACGAGCGTCAACGTCACGTGCGAGGGTCCGGCCGCGTAAGCAGGTGGCTGGTAGCCCGTCCGGGCCATCTCGGCGAACATGCGGTCCACGCCGGTGCCGGCGGTCTCGGCGAGCCCCAGCGAGCGGATCGCGCCGGCAAGCTGGGCGTTACGCACCCGCGACGATGTTGTCAGGACCGTGTCCGTACTCACCCCGGAGACGAAGCCACCCGGTGACGTGACCGTGAGCCGGCCGGGGGAGTGATCGATGACGATCCGGTCGGGGCTGCGGTAGTCCCGGTGCATGACGGCATTGACCACGGCCTCGCGGATGACCGCTTCGGGAACGTCGCCCACCTGGATCTGCCGACCGCCAGCCAGGTTGACCGACGTGCGATCCAGGCGTGCGTCGATAAGTTCGAGCGTGCGGTGCAACGCCGTCATGAGGGGAGCGGGCAGTTGCTCGTTGGCCACCAGAGACCCGCTGACAGAGCGGCGGTAGACATACGCGATCTGCTCGACGCTGGTCATCGGAGCGGTCGACGTCGTGAAAAGGAGCGCGCCGGCGTTCGTCAGCGTTCCTGAGGAGGTGCTCACTCCGAGCGCTCGTAACAGGTCGGTGTCGGCCAGGCGCGCGAGGGCGGCGGAACGCGGGCTCGGGTGATCGGCGAGGTAGGAGCGCGCATGGGCGAGGGCCACGGCATCCGCCTGGGCGGTGCCGATGCCCGAGTCGAGCGCACTCCAGTCCTGGCTACGCCGGTCCAGCATCACCTGGGTGATTCGCTCGGCGGACATCGGATGGCAGGACGGGCCCAAGCGTTCGGTGTGCCGCCCGCTCACTGAGTGCACCGTCGAGCTGGCGGGTGTCGAGGCCAGGAGCAGTCGCACGCCGAGGACCTCAACAACCTCGACCGCGACCACCAGGTGCGGATCGGTGCGTTCGAAGACCTGGTGCTTCGTGGTGTCCGGGTCAAGTCGCGTGCCCACGAATGCCGCCGGTCCTGCGACGGCGTCGGCCACGCCGACCACGACCGTGCCACCTTGCGCGTTCGCGAAGCAGGCCAGCGCGGCAGCCAGGTTGGCGACCGTGTCATCTGCTGAGCGGCCGTCACCCTTGAAGTCGAGCGTGGCACTCTCCACGTCGCAGGCCCGGGAACCAGCGGCGATCACGTCGAGCGCAGTCCCTACCACCTCGCTCATGGTCACCCCCCTACTCGTCGGAACGTTCTGCAGACTATTTGATGTCTCCTTGCAGTGCAAGGTTAGATCAATGAAGGGGAAGTTCTTCACCCGTACAGGACGTCCACGGGGGAGTCCCAGTGCGCCGGCTCAGGGCGAGCAACGGCAACGTTGTCAGGACGTGCTCATGTCATCACCGTGAAGTACGGACGGATTCTCGAAGATCTGTTCTCTTGTCCAGGTGGTGGAGCCTTGCGTCAACGCATCGATGACATGGTGTGGGCGACGTCGATGTCGATGCGGCTCCCGGTCGGCCTTGCGCGCGCCCGTATGAACACCCTTCTTCTGTGGGGTCGCCGACGTCTCGGGCGACCATGTCGCTCCTCGCAAGACACCCGTCATATAATCTCACTGCCTACCGGTTGGTTGACGTAGGTTGAGTGACGGGTTATATGACAATCTGGGCTATCGGTTCGACTCCGGTGCTGGGTGTCACGTAATCGAACGTTTCTGAGCCGTGCTGAGGCCAAGGGATGGTGAGTGTTTGGTCTGGACTCAGCAAAATTTTGCGAAAGTGCTTGAAACCGGCCTAAATGTCCCATAACCTCCGCTCAGACAGGGGGTGCCCCTGTTATCAATTCTCAGTTGAGGGGTAATTCAATTGAAATCATGGAAATCATTCACAAGCCGGATCACTGTGCCCGCCGCAGTCGCTATTGCAGTTCTCGTCGCTGGCCTGGCGGGGGCCGCTCCGGCCCAGGCAGCAGATAACCGGACGGAGAGTCAGGTCGCCTACACGGTGTCTAAGATGATCCCAGGCACGATCACCAAAACGGCCAACGCCAGCCTCGCGGCGATCGGCACCCCCGTCGCGTGCGCGGACCGAGGCAAGCGCACCACGAGCTACAATATTTTGAACATGCCCCTCATGTGGTATCAGGTTAACGCCCATTGGTGTTGGGACCGGAACCTCATCATCACGTCCGGCTCGCAGTTCTCCACCCAGGACACCCCCGCCCCTTGCTGGGGGTTCGACGGGGAGGGTAGCTCCGGTTTCTCCGGCGGCAGAGGCTACGGCTACTGGGAGATCACTCGACAGGGCAGGTTCAGTTGTGGGATAGGGTCGTTGGCTTTGCACAGAACGTTAACCGTCAACCTGACGGTCCAAGGCGGCGGCGGGGCATACTGAAAGGGTGAAGCCGAAGACAGCTCGAAGCGTCGTGGTCACGTGGCGCGCGGTGATATTCACCGTTACGGGTGCCATTGTCGCTGGTTCCGCCCCGAAGGTGGCATTCCCGGTGAGCGTTCTCACAGCCCTCGGCGCCGCAGTTCTGCGGCGCCGAGGCAACCGCAGCGCGATGCCAACCGCGCTGATGGTGGCGGGCACTGCCACGGCCCTGCTCGCAGTCGTCGCGATGGGAGTCGGGGTGGATCACACTGACAGTCAGATTCTCCCCGGTCACCCCATCTACCAATGCAACCAGACCCCGGTCCAGGGCTGCTGACCTCGGAAGACCCCCATCACTCGGTGGGGGTCTTCTGCTGTCTGCGGTAGTTGTCACTTAGTCGCAATACCGTTTCAATTAGATCCCCACGGCTTCTTCAGGTGGTCGTTTGGGTTGAGGCCAGTTGCGGTGACGGGATCGTTTGACGTGCCACTTGGTGTATTTGCGTTTGACCACGCGGGGGTTGGCGCGAGGTTTTCGTCGGGGTAGGAGCCGGGCGATGAGCTCGCCGAAAGCGTGACGCCAGAGCCGGCCCACGGTGTCGGTTGCCTCAGGGGGAAAGCGCCCTCTTGGGTGATGGCCCGCCGGGAGATGCGCGGCGACGGCGTGGACGGCGGCGTCGAACCTCGGTGTGCGGATCGCGTAGTGGCAGCACGGGTGACCCCAGATCTCCTGGGTGACCAGCTTCGGGGATGTCAACGCCGGCCGAAAATTGACCCCCTATTGCCGATCGAAAATTGACCCTCCTCTCGGTGTTTTGGCTGGTTACTTGGTTGTTTTGGTGCTCGCTCGGGGCGGCACCTGGGTGCGGTGTGCTCGGGTCGTAGTGGCTCAGCGACCGCTGTCCGACCTCGGTGCCGGTGGCCGCGCGTGGTCCCCGGGTTGCTGCGGTGCGGGCCTGGTAGGCGCTCCGGAGCTCGGCTGCGGCCACGACGTGGGCCGGGTCGGTGATGTTCTGATGGGTCGCCCAGCACCGCTGGTGGGTGGCCACCAGCGTCCCGGCGCAGGTCACAGCGATCTCGTCCAGGCCGGCGTGGACATCAACGAACCGGCCAATCATGTGCAGACGGAATCTGTCAACCTGGATGAGGCACCGGTTCGCAGTTTTTACTGAGCGATGGCCTCCATCTCTTCTGGCGGGTTGATCCACGAGTTTGAGGGGATCTTCGGCGGCATGGGCGGATGGCGGACGAACCGCTCTGGGTGCGCCTGGTAGGCCGCGGACAAGATGACGGCGCGTTGCTCACGGACGGCGCCGGCATGTCCGTGGTGGACGTCGGTGGGCGTGTGAAGTCCAAGGCCGCCATGATGATGGACGTCGTTGTACCAGGTGAAGAAGCGCTGGCAGTGGGCCCTTGCGGCTTCGATCGACCCGAACTGTTTGGGGAAGTCGGGCCGGTACTTCAGGGTCTTGAACGCCGACTCGCTGAACGGGTTGTCGTTGGACACGTGCGGACGGGAGTGGGACTGGGTGACGCCGAGGTCGGCGAGCAGGAACGCGACCGGTTTGGAGGTCATCGACGACCCGCGGTCGGCGTGCAGGGTCAGCTGGCCGCGGCTGATGCCTTGCTTGGCGCAGGTGTCGGCGATGAGCTTCTCGGCCAGGACTGCGGATTCGCGTGTGGCCAGCATCCAGCCGACCGCGTAACGGGAGTAGATGTCCACGATGACGTAGAGGTAGTAGTACGTCCACTTCGCTGGGCCGTGCAGTTTCGTGATGTCCCAGGAGTACACCTCGTTGGGCCGGCAGGCGATCAGCTCGGGTTTGACCGCCGCGGGGTGGGTGGCCTGCCGGCGGCGTTCACCGGCCCCGCTGGCGGCGCGCAGCAGCCGGTAGAACGTGGACTGCGAGCCCAGGTAGACACCCTCATCGAGCAGGGTCGCCCACACCTCGGCCGGGGCCAGGTCAACGAACCGCTCACTGTGCAGGACGTCCAGGATCCGATGGCGTTCCAAAGGACTCAACGCGCGAGGTTGGGACCGGTCCCGGTGGGCTACCGGCGCCCGGCGAGCAGGCGCCGGGCTGACCCGGTTGCGGCGGTAGTACCCGGCGCGGGCGACGCCGACAGCGGCACACGCAGCCCGGATACCCACTTTCTCGGACAAGGTGGTAACGGCCTGGGTCGTCACGGCTTCGACTTCGGCTCGGTGTCCGCGCCCTCGGAGATGGTCTCCAAGAGCGCGTGTAGTTTTGCCTGGACATCGACCACGAAGAGGGCCTTGGCCAGCTCCTGTTCCAGTCGTCGTTTCTCTGCTTCCAGCGCATTGATCCGCTCCTGCTGGCGGTCACGCGCGGGCCGGCCTCGCGGCTTGGTCAGCCCAGCCAGTGCCCCGACATCACGGGCTCGGCGCCACTCCACGATGTGACTGGAGTACAGGCCCTCGCGACGTAGTACCGCGCCCTTCTCGCCGCCGGACGCGGCGTCGTATGCGTCGAGCACCTCCAGCTTGTACTTCGCTGTGAAGGTCCGTCGCCGGGCCCGCTGAGGTACTTCGGGGTCCGGACGCCGCGCATCATCAGCCACCAGAGCAGGATCCTCGATCACAACCGAGGGGTCGAGCACAGTCGTAGTCATCGTCATTTGAGAGAAGTCTCCATCCCCGCCCTTGGGTCACTGATTGTCAGGGGGCGGGTGCCTCACCACAGGTTGACAGACAGGGAGATCGACCGAGTAGACCCGAGACTGATCCGCCCGCAGCGCCTGAGACCCTGCACGATCCCTCAACATCCTCGGTATCCCAGGACTCGCCGAGTGGTGTGACTCGGTGATGTGCATGACCACCGACGCTCAGGTTCCGTCCAACTGGGCCACCTTCGAACCGTCGACCCCTCGCGCTGTGGTCAGCCCCGCCGACAAGGCGCCTGACCACCACTGGAACAGGACGTGTCCGCCGATGAATACGCCGACTTCACGAACGGAATATCGCCTCTTACACGAAAGAATATTGCTACCAACGCCTTTCAACGCAAAATAGGCGTTTCCAACTCTTTATCTAATAGCGGCACGCATGCTCCGTCCCGCAGGCCGATCGCCATACGGCGATGGTCTATCCACGTAGGGTGCGGTTTGGCGTTCTTCATCCACAGAGGGTGCTGAGAGGGTGCGGCCGTAGCAAAGGGCTGCGGTAATGGGTTTTTCGCAGAACACGCAGAGCAGGAGGCCGGTTGTGACAACACCGAAACTGACAACCCAAGGTGACGTCGACCAAGAGATCATCCAGGGCTGGCGACTCCTGATGAAGGCTGAAGAGGCAGGCCGCCGTCTCACCGTTGACGAGCGCGGCGACTACGACGAGGCGTGGGTCGACGCCGCGAACGAACTGTTGGCTGCCAGGATCGCCGTCTCCGCTCGGGCGCGAGTCGTGCCCACCTGGACGCCGGAGATGGATGAGTGGCCGCAGCGGTCATGTGTTGACCTCACCCGTGAGGTCGCCCGTCGCTACCAGGGGATCCCGCTGGAGCTTGAGCCGCCGTCGTGGTCCCTAGCGGTTGTCCATGTTGCTGATGCTTTCCGCGCTGTTGAGAGAGCCGCAGCCGCGTGAACGACCTTTCGGTGGGGGAGCTGCTGATCGAGGCGAACCGGTCCATCCGCAACGTGACGTGGGACATCGGTACCATCCACGCCCGGGGCGTGCTGGCCGCATGGCCGGATCTGGCGCAGGCCAGCCGCCGCGTGCTCGACCTACTTCCGATTCCTGGGCAGCGCACATGGATAGACGCCGCTGATTTCAACCCGGTCACCCGGGCTCAGACCGCGACCCCGACGGAGGCGATCATCGACGCTGCACGACTGCTTAACCGCGCCGCGGACCTCCTGGATGCTTATGGTCCACCCGCCGGCACCGACATCGAAGGTGCCAAAGTGGCGCGGGCCAGTGTCATTTTAGGGCTTCACACGGCGGCCCACACGGCGACCGTAGCCCTCAGCGGGCATATCGCAGCGGAGACCCAAAGGCGACTTCCATACGTACCTCACGGAACCATGCCGACCCTTCGCCGCCGGTTCAGGGACCTGGAGGCAGCCCTGTCCGATGAGAACACCCGGGCCGGACTTGGCCGGATGCGCGTCGATACGCCGGCCGACGATTCGGCCGTGCGGATAGGGGAGTCGTTGACCTGCTGGCGGGTGACGGCCTCGGCAGCGCTTAAGGGTTCAGCAACCCGAGACGACATCCAAAATGTGGTGCAGACCGAAGCACTGTTGACCGCCTACGCGGCGGCTTTCGGCGCGGCTGCACAAAGTGCGGGTGTCATCACCGAAGCCGAAGCCGGCATGCTCAGCAAGAGCCTGGTCGGCGCACGCCGCGGGTGGGAACGGCTCTCCGCGGCGTGGCCGGACCACCTCGTCGAGCCGCGATCTTCGGATCAAGACCTGGTCGACGAAAGTAAAAATGTCCGTACTGCACTGGACGCTGCAACCCGAGACGGGATCCGATGGGCACAACCCGACGTCATCGCCGCAAGGGTTGACCTGCCGGTCGTTCTGGCCGACATGCGGACCGCGATGCGTGGGAGCCGGGCACTGGCCGAGCAGCTGACCACTTTGCCCGCGCGCCTGGTCGAGGACGACGCACTGCACGGGTACTCCCGCCCCCTTGCTGCCACCTTGGCCACCAACCCCGCCGAGCTGAGCGGGCAGGCACTGACCGACACCCTGGTCAACAAGCTGATACCCCTGCGAGACGAACACCTGCCGGTCTTGGTTGGGCCAGCCAGAGAGCAGGTCCATCTCCTGGACAACGTCATCGCCGCCACCGAGAACCTGCCAGACGGACGCATGGCCGGGCTCACTGCACCAGCAGCAGAATTCGCGCGCGATGAAGCAGCCCTTGAGAAGCTGCGAGGAAGGGTCAGGTCGCCCGCAGCCTTGGCCCAGGAAGGCCTCGACACCACCATCCGCAAGCGGATGACCACGAACACCACAGAGCCAAGCAGCGCCGGGCGAACACCTACCAAGGGATCCATACGTGAGCGCCCAACCCGATGACGAGCAGTTGGCTGCGGCCGGCCCGCACTCGCCAGAGCCCAAGGCCAGCGCCCGCTCTGCGGGGCCGCGGCGGTAGGTACAAAGGTGAAGCCGCAGCGAAACTTTGCAGGCGGCTCGAAGGGAAGTCCTTACTCCCGGCGCCCCACCCGATCATCGGATAGGGAGGGGCGCTTCCGTCATACCCCACGGGGGACAGGACAGGGGCCCCTTCCTCCTTGCCGTGTCTTGGCCGACCCGACGGGAGGCCACCGCACCCCAACTTCAGAGCACGCATGGAAGGCCTCCGACGGGAGCGAGATATAGATAAGGTGCCTCTAAGTCTGGACCTTTGCGGCCCAGCATTAGAGGATGCAGTCATGGACGTCCCCACAGTCGGCCCGAGCGCGGGCCTTGGCGTGGGGACATCCATGTCTGGCCCGGGCGCGGGCGGGAAGAAACAGGGCGGTGGAGAGCGGGGGAGTGGACGTCCGGTTCGGCGACGTGTGCGGCGGGAGTCGCCGCGCGGATCGGGTGGTGGTGCAAGGACGAATGCCCGGTTCGACGCCGCTGAGTGGGAGGCGATTGCCGCGGCCGCGAACCGTGCGGGTCTGACGCCCACGGGCTACGTGGCGACCTCTGCTGTGGCGGCCGCGGTTGGCACGGAGCCCCCTGGGTCGCCCGTGCGGGAAGCGCTGCGTGAGCTGATGGCGGCTCGCACGGCGGTGAACGTGGTGGGCGGCTTGGTTAACCAGATCGCCCGAGGCATCAACGCCGGAGGCGTGCCGGACCTTGACCAGATCTCGGCGGCGATCGCGGCGACGAGGCGAACGGTGGCGCGGGTGGACGAGGCGGCTGCTCAGGTTCAGGGGCGGATCTGTTGATCGCGCGAGTGACGAAGGGCGACAGCGTCAACGGGCTCTCGGCTTATCTGTGGGGGCAGGGGCGCCGCAATGAGCATGTCGACCCTCATTTGGTCGCAGCCTGGGATGACCACCTGGACGAGCTTGAGCCCGAACTGTTGGCCACGGGCAAGCATGCTGTCGGTCGACTCGGTTCACTGATGAGGCAGCCGGTCGACGCGGACCCCTTCGCCCCTGAGAAGTTCGTTTATCACCTGTCGCTGAGGACCGCCCCGGAGGACCGGGTCCTGTCGGATGCGCAGTGGTCGGAGGCGGCGGGTGAGTGTCTGGCCGCCACGGGTCTTGCCCGCCGCGGCGATGACGGCGCGTGCCGGTGGTTCGCGATGCGCCACGGCGAGGACCACATTCACGTCGTGGTCACCTTGGCGCGCCAGGACGGCGGCCGGGTTGACCTGTTCAACGACTACCGGAAACTACGGACTGCGTGCCATCGCCTCGAGGAGCGGTTCGACCTGCGCAGCACCGCGGCCGCGGACAAGACCGCGGACTTCGCGCCGGGGTCGAAGGAGACCAGCGCGAAGATCCGCGCCAATAACCCCGGCCGGATCACGCCACCACGTGGGGAGCGGGGATCGACGGTCCGCGACATTCTGCGGCAGCGCGTCCAGGTCGCCGTCGCGACCAGTGTCGGGGTCGAAGAGTTCAAAGAACTCCTGGCCGTTGACGGAGTCACCATGTACACCCGGATGTCGGAGAAGAACCCCGATCAGGTGACCGGGGTGAGTTTCTCCTTGGACGAGGCTCTCGGCGGCAAGCGAGACAAGAACGAGCAGGTGATCCGCTACTCCGGGTCCAAGCTCGCGCCGGACCTGGCATGGACCAAGCTCGCCGCCCGCTGGACCTCGGATCCGTCCTCAGACCAGGGCTTCGCGCAACTAGCCCCTGAGGCCGAGGTCGTCTGGGCAGTGGCACAGAAGACCGTGGCAGACGCTGCAGATCGGATTGGCACTCTTGGTGCCACCGACCCGGCTGCGGCCGCCGACACCGCATGGGCCGCGTCGGACGTCATGCGCTCGGCGGCCGTCGTCGTCGAGGGACATGGCGGTGGGCCGCTGACCGATGCGGCAGACGCCTTCGCCCGCGCCGGACGTGAAACCTACGGCAAGATCCCGGCCCGCTCCGAAAGCGGATCCAACCTGCGTTTAGTTGCTCGGGCATTGGCGTGGGCCGCCAGGAGTAACCCGGCATCAGCTGCCGTCCAGGTCGCGGCGCTCACCGCGCAGATGACCGCATTGGCCCGGGCACTGGCCGACCTTCGCCAGAGCCAGCAACGCACCGCGCAGGCGCAAGCCGCCCGGCTGGCCGCGGCACGGCTGTCGAGTGTGGCGCCACCGACCAGGCGCGACTCGGCTCGCCCGGCCGGTCGCGGCGATAAGCCGGATACGACGTTCCGACGGACCAAGACACGACTGGGTGGCAACGCCAAGGCAACCACCGACGAAGGGACACTGAAACGTCCCGGGCCAACGCAGGGGAGAGGTAGATCGTCATGAGTCTTCATGAGGCACCCGAGGCAGAGGCCGCGGCAAAGCTGGCCGCGCACATGGCGGTGGCCGCGCAGCTGGCGGAAACAGTCATCAGGATGCGCCAGCAACGCCAGGACAGGGTCGGGGCCGCGACCGCGCAGGAGGCGGCCGGGCTGCGGGCAGAGCGCACCGCTCGGCACGCAGCTGACCGGGTCACCTGGTCCCGCACCGATGGGCAGAGGTGGCTGTCCGGCGCGCAGGTGAACGACCTCGGGCAGGCATGGGCTTCGGCCGCGGCGTGGGCCGATACCGACCCGGGCGCCGACCGCGCTGCACGACGCGTGGAGAGCGAACTCGCCAAGCGCACACCCGAACCCATGGCCCGGTACCAAGGGCTCCGTGACCAGGGATGGGAGCGGGTAGCGGCCATGGGCACGATCGCCCACCAGCTCGTCGACGCCGAGCCGGCGCCAGCGATGGGACGAGTCGATGAGCGCGGTCGCCGCGTCGACGACGCCGGACGTATCAACCCGGTGGACCTTGCCCAGGAGGCCACATCGACCGCTGCGCCGATCCGACCGGCGAGGATGACTCCGGCGCCGGCCAATGACGTCGTGCAGGGCGAGGTCCTCACTTCCGCCCACAGCAACCGCAGATAACGATGAAGGGCAAAGGGCACGATGTCTGATCAGAAGATCGAGGGAACACCTGTCAGCAACGGCGACCTGGTGGTCATCCTCAGCCAGATGCAGGACCAGCTCGACGACCTAACGGCCACCGTGGAGGAACAGGACCGCAAACTGGGTGAGGTCCGGCTCCACACCGGGCTGGCGGAGTGAACGACTGTGGCCGGTAAGTACCGGCGGGCTAAGACGCCCGCGGAGAAGGCTGCTGCGGCAAAGACGCGCGAGGAACAGCTCACCGCGTTGCACGGCCGCCTCACCGAACATGTCGCCACGATCACCAGCGGCCCGGCGTGGGCCGCCTGGTTGGGCGCGGCCGCCAAGTTCCACTCGTACAGCTTCCGTAACACCGTCTTGATCCAGATGCAGGCCCCGAACGCGACCAGCGTCGGGGGGTACAACACCTGGAAAGCCGTGGGACGGCAGGTCCGCAAGGGTGAGAAGGGCATTGCGATCCTGGCACCGGTGGTGCGCAGGGTCGAGGTGGAAGAGGCGCAGGATGACACCTCGACACCGGCCGAGGAGCGGCGCAGGATCGTGGCCTTCACCCAGGCGTACGTGTTCGACATCTCTCAGACTCAGGGGGAGTCTTTGCCTGAGCCGCCGCGTGCCACGCTGCTGCGCGGCCAAGCGCCCGAGGGGTTATGGGACCAGCTGGCCACCCAGGTCCGCGCGGCGCGTTTCGAACTCGAGCGAGGGCCCTGCGGGCTGGCCAACGGAATCACGAACTACCAGACCCGCACCGTGACCATCCGCAGCGACGTCGACGACGCGCAAGCGTGCAAGACGCTCGCCCATGAGCTCGCTCATGGATTGCTCCACGATCCGTCGTTCTTCAAGGACGACCCCACCTCCGCGGCCTGCCGCGGGGACGCAGAGGTCGAGGCGGAGTCGGTGGCGTACCTCGTGGTCACCGCGGCGGGCATGAACACTGACGACTACTCGTTCCCATACATCGCCGGCTGGATCGGGCAACGAGACCCCGCTGAGGTCCTGGAGGCCACAGGCCGCCGGGTGCTCGCCACCGCGCACACCATCCTGGACGGGGTCGACGCCACAGACATGGTCGCGGTCTCAGGCGACATGGCGCGGATCAGGGAACGGTCACAGGTCGGTGCCGAACGCGCCGCGGCGCTGCGCGAAGCGGCATGCGCCGAGACAGGCACGGCTAGTGATGCTCAGCTGGACGAGCTGCGCGCCCTCCTGGCCGATGCGCAGGCCTTCTACGTCCAGCAGTACCCCGACACGTGGGCACCGCTATACGTGCAGAGCCGTTTTGGGCCCACCGTTGCGGCTGATCCCGGGTGGGGCTTCGGTCGTGCACCCAGTGAATGGACCGCGCTGACTGGCCACCTGCGAGGGACGGGGTACTCGGACGAAGCACTGGAGGCTTCCGGTGTCTGCCTGCGCACCCGTAAGGGAACACTGGTCGACCGGTTCCGAGACCGGCTCACCCTCCCGGTTCACGACCGGGACGGGCAGGTCGTGTCCTTCGTCGGCCGCAAGAACCCAGCAGGCGATGACGAGCGGGCACCCAAGTACCTCAACGGTGCCCAGAGCCCGCTGTTCTCCAAGGGCGAGCATCTGTTTGGGATCGCTGGGCCGGGCCTTGTCGGGCTCGAGCGCGGAGCCCGCGCCGTCCTGGTCGAGGGCCCGTTGGACGCGGTGGCCATCACCGCCGGCACTGGCGGCCGCGCGGTCGGGGTGGCCAGCCTCGGCACGGCCTTGACCGACGTCCAGGCCGACCGGCTCACCGAGCTCTACGCCCGATCAGGGCAACAGATCACGGTGGCCACCGACCCCGACCGGGCCGGACGGCACGCCGCCGAGCGGGCCTATTTCGCTCTGGCTGCCCGCGGCCAGAACCCAAAGTCGGCCGCTCTGCCCGAAGGGGTCGACCCAGCGCAACTGTTCACCGACCGGGGGGAGCTCGCGGTCGTCGAGGCCATCGAGGACGGCCCAGACCTGGCACGGGCAGTGATCGACCATCGCCTCGAACAGCGAGGCCGCGTCGACTTCGTCGAGGAACGGGTCGCGGCGGCGCGGCACGTCGCGCAGGTCGTTGCGCCACTGTGGCAGGACAAGTGGGAACAGCACGTCGCCCACATCGCCGAACAGGTCGATGTGGCACCGACCACCGTTCACGCGATGGTGGTCGAGGCAGCGGCCGCCGGCGGTGATACGCGGGGGCGACTAGAGGGGCATGAACGGCGGGCGGACCTCGATCGCGGCAATTTCGTGCCCCGTCCAGCATTGGAGAAGGCAAGGGAAGGACTGAGTACCAATTTCGCAGCTCGGCTGCGGGACCCAGGACCAACTGCCAACTCCGGACATACTTTGCCGAGATCAACCGAGCAGCATACTGCCGGCCGAGGCCGGTAGGCCGAAACTGTCGGAAGACAACGGACTTGAAGTAGCCGTCTTGTCGCTGGACGCAGTTGATGAGGGCGGCCCCAGCGGGCCCGGTGAGACCACCACCCATGACGAGGCACGAAAGGCCATCCAGGACGCAGAGGGGCTGCTGCTGCGGTGGCTCAGCGGTTGCTGCCCTCTCCATCTTCTGACTGGGACCGAGGACGGACTGCCGGAAAGCCGTCGCTGACATGGGAGTCTTGGCTCACGGATGGTCCATGGTGTTGGTGTTCTGGAGTGGGCCTAGACCGACGGATCGCGGAGAAATGGATTACACGAATCTCAAACTCCTGCGCCGTTTTTCGCGTGTGGAGCGGGTGACGGGAATCCAGAACTCTGGACACTGATACTGGCCTGCTTGCCAACATCTCTTAAGCGCCAACGGTTCTCACCCGAGCTAGCGGGTCCGGGGTCGCGGTTGCGTGAGATCAATGGCGCAACTCGAAGTCAGTCTGCTGGTGACCGTGGATCGCCCCGAGGCCCAGTCCTTACGCTCGACGAAGGGCTGAGTGGCTCATCTTGGACCAACGACTGAGCCTCACGAGTCGCATCAACTTTCTCACCATGTCCAGAGTTCTGGACTCGGCCTGGCCTCCAAAAGTAAGGAGTTGGTGAGCGTTTGGTCTGCTGGAGTTAAAGATTGCCTACGAACGGGCGTTGGTATCTTCCTGTCCGTTTTGTGATCTAGTGGATCGGACATGACAGGAATACCTTTTCCTGAGGAGCGCACTCGGTGATCTGGTACCCCCTTTAGGAGAGAAATGAAACGGATTCTTGTTGTGGCGACCTCGGTCGTTGCGTTGGTGTTGGGAGTGACCACCTCGGCTCACGCCGAGGGACCGGACGCGCGTAGCATCATTATGGCCAGGACCGGCGCAGACGCGGTGCAGGTCACCACCACACAGACGCTCGGTGACTTCTCGGTTGGCACCGGGCGCAGCAAGGGCAGGGCGCTCGACTCCTTCATCCAACGCTCCTCCGACAGCGTTAGTATGCTGTCCACCATCACGAACAACTCACAGAGCACCGTCACCTACGCCTTTGGCGTCCCTGAGGGCGCTGAGGTCAAGGCGATGCCCGACGGCGGTCTGGTAGTCCTCCGTGAGCTCGTAGGGCCAGGTAGGACTGTCGAGGTCCTTGGCACCATCTCAGCACCGTGGGCCGTAGACGCGAACGGTGTAAGTCAGCGCACTGCCTACACCTACGCAAACGGTGTGCTCTCACAGAGCGTGGACACGACCGACGCAGCGTTCCCGGTAGTGGCCGACCCGACGATCACCTTCGGCTGGGGCGTCTACCTCAATATGTACGGCTACGAACTCAACTCCATTGCCACGGCGCTGATCGCAGTCATAGGAGGCGCCTATGCGTGGACATGCGCCTTCACCGCCAAACTCCCCACCATCATCGCCAAGTTAGTAATAGCCCTCTGCACAGTAGTCGGCGCACCGTCGGTCCTACAGATCTTCAAAGAGCTCGTCAACTTCTGGCGCTACCACTACATCTACAACAACTCCTGCTACCAGAAGCAGATCGTGCCGAATACTGGCACTTACACGATCGTCACCGCCTACCGCAACTGCTACTGGTGATGGTGATGGTGATGGTGATGGGCGAGGCTGCACGAACTTTCAGTTTTATGGCGCTTTCGGCAGTGTTGATCATCTTCCTTCCCTCCCCTTGGTGGGTCGGGAGCCTCATTGCCTTTGTGCTGCTTGTGATCTCGTGGTTGATCTGGCCTATGCGCCCACGAACCAAAGAAGCACTAAATGAGAAGCGCGACCGGACATAGCAGGTAGGCAAGTGGCCGGGACCTAGTGTCGCGTGTTGTAATTGACTTTACAGTTTGGGTTTGGGAGAATGGGGTATGTCTGTTGCTGCCCCGATATTCCTTCGTTCTGGTGATGAGCCCAAGCTGAGAGCCTTGGTCCGCTCCTCGAGGGTGGAGGCCGGTTTGGCCCAGCGGGCGCGGATCGTGTTGCTGGCCGCCTCGGGGGTCTCCAACACCGCGATCGCAGAGATGGTGGGGGTCTCGCGCCCGACCGTGGTCCTCTGGCGGCGGCGGTACGCCCAGGCCGGGCGGGCCGGTCTGGGTGATCTGCCCCGCTCGGGACGCCCGCCCGTCATCGACGACCTTCAGGTCGTGGTGGAGACCCTTTCGGCGCCACCGGAGCACCTCGGGGTCAGTCACTGGTCGGCCCGGCTGCTGGCCAAGGAGCTGGGGATCTCGTTCGCCAGCGTCGCCCGGATCTGGCGCGACAACGACCTAAAGCCTTGGAAACGCGAGACATTCAAGTTCTCCACCGACCCCGAGCTGGACGCCAAGGTCCGCGACGTGGTCGGCCTGTACCTGAGGCCACCGGAGAAGGCGGTCGTGGTCTGCATCGACGAAAAGACCCAGATCCAAGCCCTGGACCGGACCGCGCCGATCCTGCCGCTGCGACCCGGGCTGCCCGAGAAGGCCACCAGCGACTACGTCCGCCACGGCACCACGTCCCTGTTCGCGGCCCTGGAGGTCGCCACCGGCAAGGTCACCGACGCCTGCTACCAGCGGCACACCCACGCCGAGTTCCTGGACTTCCTGAAGAAGGTCGCCAAGGCCCACCCGCGGGTCGAGCTGCACATCGTGGCCGACAACTACGCCACCCACAAACATCCCAAGGTCAAAACCTGGCTGGAGAAGAATCCCCGGGTCACGATGCACTTCACGCCGACGTCCGGGTCGTGGATGAACCTCGTGGAGATCTTTTTCGGCATCATCACCCGCCAAGCCATCCGCCGCGGCACCTTCAGAAGCGTCAAAGACCTCGTCAACGCCATCGAGGTCTTCATCGACGGCTGGAACGACCGGTGCGAACCATTCGTGTGGACCAAGACTGCCGACGAAATCCTGGCCAAGGCCAAGCCCCGTCAAAAGACTTCAAACACGCGACACTAGTGGTCCCGGCCACTTGTTCCATGTCGGGGTGGAGGTAACGGTGCTGTCACCAGCCCCAATGGGGTGTCTGGTCGTGGTTTGAGTGTCGGCTGCGTTCAGAGATGATTCCGGGTATGGACCCAGCCGCTGTCGACGTCGATGAGCTGGTCGAGTTCTGGACCCTGCTCGAGATCGATCGTGAGCAGTTGATCGGCAAGCGCGGCGCTACAGCGCTGGGCTTCGCGCTGCTGCTCAAGCACTACAGCCGGCACGGCCGGTTCCCGCGTGGGCGTTCAGATCTGCATGATGGCGTGATCGACTTCGTTTCACGCCAGTTGGGTGTGGACGGTTCGGAGTTCGGGTCCTACGAGTGGTCCGGCAGCACGATTGAGTACCACCGCGCCCAGATCCGCGCTCACCTTGGGTTCCGGGTCGCCACCGTCGCTGACCAGGAGAAGATGACGGCTTGGCTCGCGGTGAGCGTGGCCCACGCCGAGCGGCGACCTGAGCGCGTCAGGGAGGAACTCCTGGCCGAGTTCAGGGCGCAACAGATCGAGCCGCCCACTCCCGGTCGAGTGCTGCGCATCGTGCGTTCAGCTTTGCGCGTGGCTGAGCAGACCTGGTCGCTGCGGATCTCGCAGCGTCTAGATCCGCCCACTGTGGGTCGCCTGTTGAACCTGCTCGTGTCCGATGAGGATGGCGTCGAAGGCGTCGAGGACACAGTTGGGGAGTCAGGCACCGTTCTGGGGTCGATCAAGTCCGCGCCGGGCAACGTGAGCTTGGAATCGATGATGACCGAGATCAGCAAGCTTCAGGCGGTCCGCGCGGTTGGACTGCCTGTTGGTTTGTTCGCCGACGTGGCGCCGAAGGTTTTGGATGGGTGGCGGGCCCGGGCCGCTGTCGAGGCGCCGTCGCATCTGCGTCGACACGCTCAGCCGCTGACCCTCACCGTGCTCTCGGCGTTGGTCCATCAACGTGAACACGAGATCACCGACACCCTGGTGGAGTTGCTCATCGCCACTGTCCACCGTATCGGTGCCCGCGCCGAGCGGCGGGTCACCAACGAGTTGATCAACGCGTTCAAACGGGTGACCGGCAAGGAGAACATTCTCTTCTTGATCGCCGAGGCAGCGTTGGCCAAGCCCGATGACGCGGTGCGGGAGGTGGTCTTCCCCGCGGTCAGTGGTGGCGAGCAGACGCTGCGGGAGCTTGTCCACGAGTTCAAGACGAAGGGCCCGGTGTATCGGCGCACGGTCCAGACCACTCTGCGGGCCTCCTACACCGGGCACTACCGGCGCGGTCTGATCGCGCTGCTGGACGTCCTGGAGTTCCGCAGCAGCAACACAGCCCACCGCCCGGCGATCGACGCCCTGACGCTGATCAGGCGGTATGCCAAGACCGCCAACCTGACGTACTACCCGCTCGGGGAAACCGTCCCCGCCCATCGGGGTGCCACCGGAGACTGGTCCGACCTGATCTACTGCGCCGACACCCGCGGCCGGGCCCGGGTGGCCCGGATGGTCTACGAAGTGGTCACTTTCCAGGCGTTGCGTGAGCAGCTGCGGTGCAAGGAGATCTGGGTCGTGGGCGCAGACTCCTGGCGCGGCCCCGATGAAGACCTGCCCCAAGACTTCGAGCAGCGGCGCAGCGAGAACTACCGTGAGCTGCGCAAGCCGCTGGACCCCACCGTCTTCATCGCCGACCTGCGCCAGGAGATGACTGATGCCCTTACCGCGCTGAACACCGCGGTCCCGTCCCTGGACTGGCTGACCATCACCGATCGAGCCTCGGGAGCGATCACGTTGACCAAGTACGAAGCGGCACCCGAGCCGCGTAACCTGCGACGTGTCAAGGCCGAGGTGCAGCGGCGGTGGGCACGATCGCCCTGGTCGACATGCTCAAGGAAGCGGTGCTGCGGACCGGCTGTCTGAACGACGTCGGCGCCGTCGCCGGCAGCGGCACCCTCGATGTCGAGGTGTTGGCCGAACGGTTAATGCTCGCCATCTACGCGTACGGCACCAACACCGGTATCCGCGCGGTCGCCGCCGGCGCCGGGCATGGACACACCGAGGATGAGATCCGATACGTCCGGCGCCGCTATCTCACCCGCGACACCGCCCAGGCGGTCGCGATCGCCATCGCCAACGCGACATTCGCAGCGCGCCGCAAGAGCCTATGGGGTGAAGGCTCGACTGCGGTCGCCTCGGACTCCACCCACTTCCGTTCCTACGACCAGAACATCTTCACCGAGTGGCACTCCCGGTACGGCGGGCGCGGGATCCTCATCTACTGGCACGTCGAACGCGGGTCGATGGTCGTGCACTCCCAAACCCTGCGGGCCTCCGCTTCCGAAGTCCACGCGATGATCGAGGGCGCAATTCGCCACGGCACCACCATGAAGGTCGAAGGCAACTACGTCGACACCCACGGCCAGTCCGAGATTGGCTTCGCCATCACCCGACTGCTCGGCTTCGAGCTGCTGCCACGAATCAAACAGATCAACAAGATTCGCCTGTACCGGCCGGTCACTGGCCAGCCCGACGCTTACCCGCAGCTCACCCCTGCCCTCACTCGTCCGATCCGCTGGGATCTCATCGAGCAGAACTACGACCAGATGATCAAGTACGCAACCGCGATCAGACAGGGAACCGCCTCAACCGAGGCGATTCTGCGCCGCTTCACCCGCTCAGCGTCACACCCCACCTATCAGGCGATGCTGGAAGTCGGGCGTGCCCAACGCACCATCTTCGTCGCCCGGTTCCTGCGCAGTCGCGAGCTCCAACGGGAGATCACCGAGGGACTCAACATCGTCGAGGCGTTCAACGGCGCGAACTCGGTCATTTACTATGGCAAGGGCGGTGAGATCGCATCCAACCGCCAGGACGAACAGGAAATGACTGCGCTTTGCCTGAGGATCCTGCAAGCCGCTCTCGTCTACGTGAACACGCTCATGCTTCAGGACGTGCTCGCCGAAGACGCCTGGGCCGACATGCTCACCACCGAAGACCGACGCGGTCTCACCCCACTTTTCTGGCAGCACGTCCTCCCGTATGGCGAAGTGAAGCTCGACATGACCGCACGCCTCAGCATCCGGACCGCCGGTCCTGCCGGCAGCCCGTAAGCGGATCGGTCAGCGGAACATCAAAGCGCACGCTCTGCTCCTAGCTCGAAAATGAAGGTAAGCGGGCAGGCGACAGCATCCCGGCGGAGCGAAGCGGAGCCAGGATTAGGTTCGTGGCGGTGAGGTCGACGCCTGGGTGCCTCAGGCGGCAGGCTGCAGGGTGACCTTGTAGCCGAGGGCTTCGAGCTCGCGGATGTGGTTGCGCTTCTTACGTTCTGGGTTGATGCGGGAGTCGTAGAAGTCCGGACCCAAGTCGTGGTACCCGACTTCGGGATCGGATAGGAGGTACCAGGCAATGACCAGGATGGAACGACCGACCGCGACGACGGCCTTCTTCTTGCCGCGTCGTCGGGCGATGCGCCGGTAGCGTTCACCCAGGAACGTGTTGGTTCTGCTGGCGCCGACGGCGGCTTCACCCAGGACCCGGGCCAGGTAGGGGTCGCCGTGGCCGGTGGAGCCGTTTCCCTTCTTGCGGCCCGCGGACTCCTTGACCCCTGGGGCGAACTTCGCCCAGGAGGAAAGGTGCGCCGGGGTCGGGAAGCGGGTCATGTCGTCGCCTATCTCGGCGATGATTACCGCGGCGGCGGTGGCGCCGACTCCGGGGATCTCATCCAGGCGGGCCGCCGCCGAGGCGAAAGGTGCGAGCTGGGCCTCGATCCGTGTTTCGACGTCGGCGATGTCCACGGCTAGGGTGTCGATACGGGTGAGCATCTTGGCCAGCAAGAACCGGTGGTGGTCGGTGAAGTACCCGACGAACGCCTCCTCCAGCTGGGGGATCTTGGTGCGCATCCGGGACCGTGCCAGCTGCGCCAGGACCTGGGGGTTGCGTTCACCGGCGATCAGGGCGGCCATCATGTCCCGCCCGGAGACACCGAAGATGTCACTGGCCACGACCGACAACTTGATCTGACTGTCCTCGAGCAGCTTTTCGACCCGGTTCTTCTCCCGGGTCCGCTCGGACACCAACCCGACCCGGTACCGGGTGACATCACGCAGCCGGCGGATCGGCACCGGTGGCACGAAGCTGGGCCGCAGCATCTGGCGTTCGGCGACCTTACACAGCCAGATAGCGTCTAACCGATCGGTTTTGGGCCGACCCGGTAGGTGCTTGACGTCCTTGGCGTTGACCAGCCACGTCTGAAACCCGTGCGCCTCCAACAGGTAGAACGGTGAACGCCAATAATCCGACGTAGCCTCCATCACGACCCGGGTCACCCCCAGATCCAGCAACCGGTCGGCCATCAACTGCAGCGAACGCGTCATCGTGGAGTACGTCGTGACCTCCTGGACCCGCCGCGACCCACCATCGGGATCGGGCAACCGCACACAACACACCAGCTCGGCCTTACCGATATCCAACGCGGCGACCCGCTCGATGATCTCCTGTTCGTCCTGGGTCTGTTCCAACATGAGCTTCCTCCCTTACGGTGGTAACTGTTAACCGAAGGTGGTTGCCCGCAGGAGCTGCTGGGACAGTATGCGAATCTAGCTCGCGTGCTCGAGGCAACAATGAAGGGCCCATAGGCGCAGCTCCCGGTGCCCGACTAGATGACGGCCTCAAGGGACCAAGGAGAAACGACATCGGCGGGCAACCACCCCCCATTTTCAGCCCGGAACGGGCGGCCCGCCAGGGCAACAGAGACTAGATGACGAAGTTCGTGAAGGGCCTCGCCAAAGGGTCCCGAGCTCCCACAGCGCTGAACCAACCCAGCACCATCAGATACGACTTCAGCAGGCTCCAGAGCGTACTTGGACGGATCGCTGATGGTGCCGAGGCGTCACGTCGCGGCCACGGGCTTCGATCAGAGCGTCCCGAACTCCTCCAGGGTCGCCTGCGAGTAGATGCTGTCAGCCCGCGTTAATGACTCCTGGCCGGTCACACGCTGGGCGTCGTTGCTCCGCCGAGGCGCGACGAACTGGACCAGTGGCGGCTCGAGCCAGGCCAGCCCCCCGATCAACGGTCGGGCCGTGGCGTTGAGCCGCACGCTGATCCGCTCACCCGCCGCAATCGGCGCGGTCGCAGTCCACGTCGCTGTTGGTTTACCGGACTGGCTCGAAGTGCGCGCCCGGCCAGGCACCATTTGTCCTGACGAGTTGAAGGCACCGACCGCCGAGACGCTGGTGAACACCTGCGGGTCGAGCATGATCCTGATGCGTGAGCCTGCAGGGATCTGCCCTGGGCCTACGGCCAGCGCGGTCACGAGAGACGGGTAGAGCGCGGCGTACTTCTCGTCCCATCCGGCCTGCTGCCAGGCCGCGCCGAGCTTGACGCCCCACGGCGCCGTGGTCCGGCTGGCGGGGCGGCTAAGGACCGTCACGGCCGCGTCCCGGGCACCGGGCTCACTCACCCTCACTGTGAAGGGGACCGGGTCGGTGACCAGGTCGTCGGGGTAACGGCCAGGAGTCAGTGTGCCGGCCACGAGCGAGTAGTCGCGGCCCGCTGCCAGCGACTCAGGGACGACGATCGACATGCTGGCGCGATGAGTCGCCTTGTCGATGGTTGGCCAGGCCGCCTCAGCGACGACCGTCTCGTCGCCGCCCAGAAGCGCGATGGTTTGGGCAACGGTGTAGAGCCTGGCGTCCCACTCGAGGGTCATCGTCGAGCCCGCGGCGATACTGCCCCGCCGCACACTAATGAGCGCTCCGAGTTCGATGGGCATCCGGACCGAGGAGGCGTCACGGGCGTTCACCGGTCGTAGACCCTTGCGAGGACGGATCACGAGCCGTTCGGTGCCTACCGCAATTGCGGACGCCATTGGCGCAGCGGTGGCTGACGGCGGTGCAAGCCACCAGGCCGCTAGCGTGACCGTCCCGGCCAGCGCCCCCTTCACAACGGTTCTGCGCTGCAGACCCGGCAGCGCCTGATCTGGGATGGAGCCCGACAGATGGTTGGTCTTCGAGATCATTGCTGACTCTTTCTTGAAGGGCTATCTACATTCACGGTGTCTGCCTGGGGAATTGCGGTACGAGAGTCAGTTCATGAGGGTGGCCCTTGAAAGATGGGCAGCAGCCACGGGGACCACACCGCGTGCTGGACCGCCAGAGCTGCCAGCCAAACCGCCACAGGCACCAGAGAGCGAACCCACCAGCGGACACGACGCACCAGCAGGGCCGCCACGATCAGAGACAGTCCGACGGCGATTGCCGGAGCAGCCATCGCGACAGTCTGCTCCCGCAATGGCCAGCAAGACTGGTAGAAGCAGCGGTCCTCGGCGCTGGTGAAATAGGTGGAGTTCGTCAGCTCATGCCCCAGCAACGTCAAGCAGAGAACCGCAATCCCGCTCAACCCCTGGGTGATCGCACCGCGCAAGGCCAGCACCTGGTTCCGCCAAAAGGGCAGGCCAGCGCAGGCCGCCAGCCCCACCGCTCCCAGCAGCGCCATGAACACCCACGAGCCGTCGATTGGCTGTCCTTGGGTCGTCACACCATGGCCAAGCTGAGTTGGGTTCACTTCCGCGAGGTAATAGTTCATCTCGAAAGCGGCTAGCCCATAGCCGACCAAGACGATGAGCACGCCGACAGACGAAGCCAAGAGGTTCAGCCGAGCTATCCACCGAGGTAATGAAAGCTTGCCTTCTGCGGGGTTTGCTTCCATGAGGGTCACCACCTCACCCCTGAGCAGCCATCATCCGTGCGTAGGCGAGTCCGCAAACTCGTGACTCCGCCGTCGTTGGGAGTCGGACAGCGTTGGCGGCCCCAAGCAGCAGGCTCTTCGTACCCCACACATTGTCAATCGGGCCAGCCTCGAGGCCGTCCGCGAGCTTCTGGAAAGCGGTGGCCACATTCGTTTCTGAGGCGCCGAACCGGTCGTGGTAGAACGTGCCGATCCGCTGGGCGGACGTCTGTTTGAGTAGACCGCGCAGCGCTCCCGACATCGACACGCCATTGTCGTTGATCGCCCGTGACACCAGGTAGGCGTCGCCGTCGGCCACCACGTCGTTCCAGCCGAACCCGCCATCGGCCGCTACCGCCCCGATCTGCGACGTCAGGTAGACCATCAGGTCGAGACCGGGATTAACCTCCTTGGCCCTGACGAACGAGCCCCAGACCTGCAACAAGTCCAGCGCCCAGCCGCCGAGATCGCCTAGCCCGTAGTTGTCCAGTTGGGTGGGCACTCCCCACATCGCATAGCCACTAACCGTTGCCGCGAAGTGGGCGATGTCGCGGTTGGAGACGGGTTTGGTTGGGCTAAGCCTGCCCAGCTCATCCTCGGCGGCCATCCGGGCGAGCTGCTCATTCTGCGTGCTGTCGACGACCGGCGTGTACTTCGGCCAAAGCCCGGCGTCGCCATCCGACCAGTACTTGGGCTGCTGCAGCCAGTGCGCGATGTAAAAGCGACTGAACCCCGAAAACCCCGTCAATGGGTTGAGGAAACTACTTGCCGCCGCCAGCCCTCGCTCGCAGGCCACCTCGGCGCGCACCAGCCACTCGAAGAAGGCGTCGAAGCCGGTCGCAGTAGCCGAGCCATCGCGCTCGACGGGCGGCGAGACCACCGAGGCCAGGCTGACCGGTGTCGCCTTGGACGACACCACGTCCTTGTCGATCGGGATCGACCGGGCGCTGCCGGGGAACTGCACCTGGATCTCGAGGATCTGGTTGAACCGCCACTCGGCCGGCATCGGGAAGCCCATGTTCCCGGAGAAGCCGGTCGACATACCCGCCACGAAGGCCACCTCCGCGAAGCCCTGCCCGATCACCGTGCTGCATACGTTCCGGGTGCCGTACACGCCCACCTTGTAAGCGGTCGTGATCGAGGTCCCCATCGCCTCCTTGACTCCGCGGAAGTAGTCGCAGACCGGTCCACTGATGGTCTCCCCCAATGCATCGAAGTCGACACAGAAAAAGACCAGAGCGTCGGAGGGCAGGCCCAGTGTCCGGCACCGCTCGAGCGCCTCGATGCCGTGCAAGCGCCCGTTCGCAAAGGTCATCACCTCGGGCGTGTTGTTGAAACGCTGATGAATGGGGAACAGCTTCAGCCCTGCTGCCTTCAGACCGTCCAGCTCACCAGCTCTGATGAACTTGTCCGCGCCCACCGTGTACCGGCCCACCGCCGTGTACCCGGCGGCGACCGCGCCCAGTGCCTCGACCGCGGTGAGTTGCCTGGAGGTGTCGAAGCCCTTGGTCGCGATAGACGTGTCCCCGGAAGACACGAGCAGGGAACACCACGTGGAGTAGTCACCGCTGCCGGAGACCGGCAACTCCATGAACGACTGGAAGTCTCGGGTGTCCTGCTCGGTGGCGCCGTCAAACGTCCCCGAGAATGGGGAGTCGTAGGCGTTGAAACGCAACGCCGCCTGGTAGAGGCGAACGAAGCGCTTGGAGCCGTCGACGCTTCCGGGGCCTACCTGGGCCTGGGCGCGCAGGCCGTCACGGGTTCCGGCACCGAAGTTGCCGTTCGCGGTTCCGTCCGCCATGCCGATCTCGTACTGCAGGCCGAACAACTGGGCGGTCTGGACCTGGCGCGAGTAGATGCCGTCGCAGGGGACCAGGGCGAAGGCGGCGCGGTTAATGTAGGTGGCGTTGAGCCACTGTTGGACCTCGCGGACCCGATCGGAGCCAGACCCCAGCCGGATGTAGGCGTCCATCGTCATCAGCGAGGACATCAGCTTGACGTCGACATAAGGGTTCGCAGGCCCCAGACCGAGATCATTGCGGATGGAGCCGACCGAGGCGCTCATGGTGGAAAAGGCCACAGTGGCGCCGGTCCACAAACCGGGATAGCCCTTGCACCACAGACAGGCACTGAGGATCTTGAGCAAATTTGGCGTGGCATGGCTCCGATGCGGCCGATCTTCGAGACGTATGCCGCAGTGGTCGCCGGCCCGAAGCCGGAGCTGACCGGCGAAATCCCCAACTCGGTCTGAAGCGCCCGGCGAAGACCAAACATCACCGACCATCCGGTGATACCGTCCTCATCCAGCGGCACCCACCCGCTCACTCCGCCGTACGTGGCATTGAGCCACTTCTGCGCATCCTGCACTGCCGCGTCCATCAACCGCTCTCTCGTATTGTCAAGTCCACGGTCCCAGTGTGTGAAGTCGTCACCACATGACCGGTGGCTGAGTGTAGTGGGCTGGTGCTGAACGAAGTCAATCTGCGCACCGAGCTAGCCAAGTCCCACCCCGACCGGCGTGGCCGTGAGCACCGAATCGAGCCACAGTGGACTCAACACCCGTTACACCCTGATCTTCGACCCCAAGACTGGCATGCTGCTCGACTACGAAGAGATCCTGCTTGAGGCGGGGAAGCTGCCCGTTAAGGTGCCCGCGACCTTGAGCTACACCGTCTGGATCATCACCGGACAGGTCAACATTATCGGCGACGTGCCACGCGCGACCTGAGGAGTAACCGCCGTCAACGCGTCATGCGCGAACGTCATCTCTCCCGCCGGAATGGCACAGCTATGAGCGGTCGAACTTTGTCGACTCTCTACCGTCCCGATAGTGGAACGGCTTGCGCGACACTTCGCCGCCCGGGAACCACCTTCTCAGCCCGTACATGGTACTATTTCTTGTACGACTTCGAGGAGGATGAACGTGCCGACGATCACCGCAAGCGACGCACGAAAGTCGCTGTTCCCATTGCTCGGGCAAGTCAACGAGGATCACAGCGCGGTGACCATCACCTCGAAAGCTGGCAACGGGGTCCTGCTCTCCGAAGAGGACTACGAGGCATGGCAGACGACGCTTTACTTGATCTCGACACCAGCAAACGCGCGCCGTCTCTTCGAGTCCATCGAACGCTCTGAACGTGGAGAATACCAAGCTCACGAGCTCGACCGCTCGTGAGGCTCGCCTTCGACACGGCTGGGTGGGACGACTACCAGTGGTGGCAGGCCAATGATCGCCGGATGCTCAAGCGCATCAATCTCCTCATTGACGAGGCGTTGCGTGATCCGGGCGCGGGTCGCGGGCAACCGGAACGGCTCAAACACCGCGCCGGCGACGTGTGGTCGCGCCGCATCAACCAGGAACACAGGCTCGTCTATCGCGTCGTCGAAAACGACCTCGTCATCCTTCAGGCGCGATTCCACTACGACGACTGACGCGCGCATCCCGTGGCCCCAAGCGACACACGATCAAAGGCCCGCAAGCGGAACGGCGTTGCGGCGACACTGAGGGGCGTGACGCTCACCGCCGGATGGTACCCGTCGTCTTCGTAAGCCCCTAAGCACACCGCAGCGCCCGAGGCAGGACCCAGGTTTCGCGAGCAGTTCTCCCGTGAGGCACGCGCCCCACTTCGCGAGCACTTTAGGTGAGTCTCGTCGCCCTCTTTCCGTAGGGGAAAATGGGTGTTACGCTTTCCTTCATGGAAAGGGGGATCACATGGTAGATCCTGATGATCGGCAACGTGCCTCGGCGGCCGAGGCCGCACTGGCTGACATCGAACGGCAGCAGGTGTTCGTCACGCAGCGGTTAGGTGTGTTCGTGTTGCCTCCTCCGGTGGTGGCCGTGGTGTTGGCCATCGCGGCCGCGAGCCTGGCGTACCGCAACGGCGTTCTGTTCGTCGTGGTGCTGGTGATCTACCTGGCGGCGTTTATCCCTCTGCTGGGTACCCCTATTCGCGCCGGTGTCATTCCCCGAGAAGGCAGGCAAAGCCGTAGGCCGGTGTTCGCTCTCTGCGTCGTTCTCCTGTCAGTCCCATCGCTGGCGATGCTAGGGCCGTGGTGGACAGCGATCGTGGCAGGGGCGGTCGCCGGGGTAGCCGTGGTCGTGCTGAGTCGGTGGCGACTGGCTACAACCATTGCAGAGGCTCGTCGCCCACCACTGGTTGACGACAACCAACAGAAGCATGCCTTCACCGACCGGATCGTGGCCATCCCCGCGGTGATCGTGACTGCGGTCATGGGTGCAGGCGTGCTTGCCGCGACCTCGCCTGACCGCGTGCTCGGGAGCCTAGGGTTCCTGGCCTACTTCCTCGGTGTCGGCACCCTGTTCGTGGCCCAGCGGCGGATCGTCGCACAGCGGCAACGGGTCTGGGGACTACCCCCCGAAATACAGAAAGTGAGCGTGGGTTTGGCCCTCAAGGGCCTGCTCCTTGGAGTCGCGCTTTGGGCCCCGGTCATGCTTACAACGTTCTTCGAGTCGTTGCGGGGAAACGTGTGGGTGGCGAGTTGTTGTGCCCTCGGTGCGGTGCTCACAGCGGCGACGATCAGCGGCTGGCAGCATCACACCTTGCGTCATCAAGCGCGCACGGCGGGCTCCACTTCGCCCGACGGTGCCAATGGCTGATCAGCCAGCCTTCGACGAGCTGATCCACGCCCCGAAGCGACTGCGGATCTGCGCCCTCCTGGCGGCCACCACAGCCGCAGAGTTCGCCACCTTGCGCGACGCCTTGGACGTCAGCGACTCGGTGCTCAGCAAGCATCTGGCCGCCCTCGAATCGGCCAACTACATCAGCACCCGCCGCGAGCTGCGCAACTCCCGCCTGCGCGTGTGGGTATCACTGACCCCCACCGGCAGGCGCGCTTACGTGGGCCATGTTCAAGCCGTACAACAGATCCTCATGCTGGGCCAGGCGAAGACCACCCCCAACCCAAGCGCCCGATCCGATCCGTAGCCATTTAGGGAACGGCTACCGGAACACTCTGACTCAACCCAAGTGCCGATGAAATTGCCCCCGATCATCGGGCCTGCTGATTCCCGTAAGACCTGCCCGCTTTAATGCCCGGTGAAGGGGCCTCAAGCGGTACAGTCCGGGACGTGACCACATGCTGATCGGGTACGCCCGCTGCTCGACCGACACACAGGACCTCACCGCGCAACACGACGGACTCACCGCCCTCGGCGTAAAGGCCAACCGGATCTACGTCGATCACGGCTTGACCGGACGGAACCGGGCCCGACCCGGACTGCGCGAAGCGCTAGCCGCCTGCCGCTCCGGTGACACCCTCGTGGTCACCAAACTCGACCGCCTGGCCCGCTCCCTTCCCGACGCCCGCGACATTGTCGAAGAGCTCACTGCCGCGGAAGTGAAACTCAACATCGGCGGGTCGCTGCACGACCCGAACGACCCGATCGGGCGGTTGCTGTTCAACGTGTTGGCCATGATCGCCGAGTTCGAGTCGGACCTCATCAGGATGAGGACGAGGGAGGGCATGAAGGTCGCCAAGGCAAAAGGCCGACTGCGGGGCAAGCCACCCAAGCTCAGCCCCACCCAGGAGACTCATCTGGTCGGGCTGTACCGAGCCGGGCAGCACACCACCGCAGAGCTAGCCGAACTGTTCTCTGTCGGCCGAGCGACGGTCTATCGCGCTGTCCAACGTGCCGGCGAACCTGGTGCCGCCCGAACACGGTCGTAGGACTCTACGGATTGGGGCTGGTGACAGCACCGTTACCAGCACCCCTTTTCGGCGCGGGCGCCTTCCCAAAGCTGCCATAGGACGTTGAGGCGGATGATCGCCTCGGGGTGGTCCCACCAGGAGGCGCACCACCGGGTTGAGGAGCCTGGTTTCCAGGCGTACGTCTGGGCGAAGTGGTGCTCAACCCAGTCCGTGAGGTTGTCGTACAGG
>JBBRWQ010000011.1:0-53205 GCA_038249115.1 Actinomycetales bacterium | reverse complement strand
CGCTGGTGACGACAACCCGTTCTTTGACTCCAGTTCAACAGCGCTCCTTCGCCTGGCGCTCGACCGTGATGCTCAAGGTGCTCATGGCGACCACCGGCCTGCTCATGGTGCTGTACCTCCTGGCCCATATGTACGGCAACCTCCATGTCTTCGCCGGGCAGGAGAACTTTGACACGTATGCACACGGCTTCCGCACGCTCGGCGAGCCGTTCCTCCCCTTCTCGGGGGCACTCTGGATCATCCGGGTGGTTCTGGTCGCGGCCGTGCTTGGCCATGCGTACTCGGCGGTGGTCCTGTGGATGCGTTCCCGCGTGGCGACGGCGGGCGGCGGTGGCGGGCGATACGAGAGCACCAAGGCCCGCCGCGGTGTCCAGCGCTCCTATGCGTCGTTCACGATGCGCTGGGGCGGGGTGACCGTGGCGCTGTTCATCGTCTTCCACCTGCTGCATCTCACCGCGAATGTGATCAGCCCGGGAGGAGCGTCGTCCAGCCCGTATGAACGGGTCGTCAACGGTTTCTCCATCTGGTGGGTCGTTCTCAGCTACACGATCGCCATGATCGCAGTCGGGTTCCACCTGGCTCACGGTTTCTGGGCGGCCTTTGCGACATTGGGCGCCAATACAAGCCTTCGACGGCGCAAACACCTCAACGTTGCGGCAACCGTGATCGCCTTGGTGATCACGCTCGGGTTCTTGGCCCCGCCGTACTCGATTCTCTTCGGATGGGTTGGTTAGATTGAGCACTGAAGGAACCGTCTCCGCCACGGACTACTACACGCTTGGGAGTCCGATAGCGGACGAGAGGACGCCGGGCGGCCCGATCGAAGGGCGCTGGGAAGCCCGCAAGTTCAGTGCCAAGCTGGTCAACCCGACAAACCGCCGCAAGCTCTCGGTCATCATCGTGGGCACCGGCCTGGCCGGTGCATCGGCTGCTGCCACGCTCGGCGAAGCCGGTTACCAGGTCACCAGCATCGCCTACCAGGACAGCCCCCGCCGCGCGCACAGCATCGCGGCGCAAGGCGGCATCAACGCGGCGAAGAACTACCGCAACGATGGTGACAGCATCCAGCGGCTGTTCTATGACACGGTCAAGGGCGGTGACTTCCGTTCGCGGGAGTCCAACGTCTACCGTCTCGCTGAGGTGAGCGGTGCGATCATCGACCACTGCGTCGCCCAGGGGATTCCGTTCGCCCGTGAGTATGGCGGCCTGCTGGACAACCGCTCCTTCGGAGGCGTGCAGGTCTCGCGAACCTTCTACGCCCGGGGTCAGACAGGCCAGCAGCTGCTGCTCGGCGCGTACCAGGCACTCGAGCGCCAGGTCGCGGCCGGCACGGTGGTGACGTATTCGCGCCACGAGATGCTCGACGTGATCAAGGTGGGCGGCAAAGCGCGCGGCGTGGTCGTACGCGACATGACCACCGGCGAGATCAAGACCTTCTTTGCCGACGCGGTCGTGCTCGCCTCCGGTGGCTACAACAACGTGTTCTTCCTGTCGACCAACGCCATGGGCTGCAATGTCACCGCGACCTGGCGTGCGCACCGCAAGGGTGCCTTGTTCGCCAACCCGTGCTACACGCAGATCCACCCCACCTGCATCCCGGTCAGCGGTGACTACCAGTCCAAGCTGACCCTGATGAGCGAGTCGTTGCGCAATGACGGCCGGATCTGGGTGCCCATGAAGGCCGGCGACCAGCGCGCCGCACGCGACATCCCCGAGTCGGAGCGTGACTACTACCTCGAGCGGGGCTATCCCGCGTTCGGCAACCTGGTGCCTCGCGACGTCGCGTCGCGGGCGGCCAAGAAGGTCTGTGACGAAGGCCGTGGAGTCGGCCCCGGCGGGCTCGGCGTCTATCTCGACTTCGCGGAGTCGATTGCCCGGCTCGGCCGGCCGGCGGTTGAGGCCGGCTACGGCAACCTGTTCGACATGTACCAGCAGATCACCGGCGAGAACCCCTATGAGGTGCCGATGCGGATCTACCCCGCCGCGCACTACTCGATGGGCGGCCTGTGGGTTGACTACGACCTGCAGAGCAATGTTCCGGGTCTCTTCGTCATCGGTGAGGCGAACTTCTCCGATCACGGCGCCAACCGGCTCGGCGCGAGCGCGTTGATGCAGGGACTGGCTGACGGCTACTTCGTCCTACCCGCCACGATCAGCGACTACCTGGCCGCAGGGCCGTTCGAGAAGGTCGACGAGACGCACCCCGCCGCGCAGGAAGCGACGACGGCGGTACGTCAGCAGATCGACAAGCTGCTCTCGATCAACGGTGATCGCACGGTTGACTCCTTCCACAAGGAGCTCGGCAGCATCCTCTGGGACAACTCGGGCATGTCGCGTACCAAGGAGGGCCTGATCACGGCCCTGAAGCAGGTGCGTGAGCTCAAGGCGGAGTTCTGGCGCAACGTCAAGGTCACCGGCCAGAACGAGGACCTGAACCAGACGTTGGAGCGGGCCGGGCGGGTGGCTGACTTCTTTGAGCTGGGCGAGCTGATGTGCATCGACGCCCTGCACCGCGAGGAGTCGTGCGGGTGTCACTTCCGGGTCGAGAGCCAGACCGAGGACGGCGAGGCGCTTCGTGACGACATCAACTTCGCCTATGTCGCAGCCTGGGAGCATGCCGGCGGGGACGGCAGCCCGGTCCTGCACAAGGAAAACCTTGAGTACCACCACGTCGAGATGAAGCAGCGGAGCTACAAGTGAAGATCAACCTGCGCGTGTGGCGCCAGAAGAGCAACACCGACGCGGGAAGCATGGTCAGCTACGACGTCCCGGACGTCTCGCCGGACATGTCGTTCCTGGAGATGCTGGACACCCTGAACGAGCGGCTCACATTGAGCGGCGACGAGCCGGTCGCGTTCGACAGCGACTGCCGTGAGGGTATCTGTGGTGCCTGCAGCCTGGTCATCAACGGTGTTGCCCACGGACCGGAGACCCGGGTCACCACCTGCCAGCTGCACATGCGCAGCTTCGCCGACGGTGACCAGATCGACGTCGAGCCGTGGCGCGCTGAGCCGTTCCCGATCATCAAGGACCTCATCGTCGAGCGGGGTGCGTTCGACCGGATCATCCAGGCCGGCGGTTTCATCTCCGTGCCGACCGGGACCGCCCCTGAGGCACACGCCGTTCCCGTGCCGAAGAAGGACGCTGAAGCTTCGTTCGACGCAGCCATGTGCATCGGCTGCGGAGCATGCGTCGCGGCGTGTCCCAACGGCTCGGCGGCACTGTTCCTCGGTGCGAAGATCACCCACCTGGGCCTGCTTCCGCAGGGCCAGCCCGAGCGGGACACTCGCGCGATTGCCATGATCAACCAGCACGACGCCGAGGGTTTCGGCGGCTGCACACAGATCGGCGAGTGCACCGCAGTCTGTCCCCAGGGCATCGGCCTGGACGTCATCTCCCGCTACCACCATGAAGTACTCAGGGCGCTGGTTCGCCGCGACGCCTGAGCCGTGACCACCGAGGAACGACGGGGCACCCTTCCTCATGGGTGTCCCGTCGTTCCTTTACCGCGGCGGCCAGTCGCTCTTCATCGGACGATGGTCGATGACCCGGTAAAAGACCGTGCCGAGATGACTCGGTCGCGGACGAGCTCCAGCTGCTCGCGTACCCGCACCGGTGCCGTACCGCCTTTGGCGTCACGGGACTCCAGCGATCCGCGCACGCTCAGGACTGCCCGAACCGCAGGCGTGAGGTGCTCCGAGATCGCCGCAAGATCATCGCCGCTGAGGTCCCAGAGCTCTATGCCACGGCCTTCGCACTCGCGGACGCACGCCCCTGACAAGTCATGGGCGGTGCGGAACGGTACCCCCTGGCGGACCAGCCACTCCGCGATGTCAGTTGCCAGCGAGAACCCCTGCGGCGCAAGGGACTCGAGCCGTTGAGTGTTGAAGCCCAAGGTCGCGACCATCCCCGCAAAGGCCGGCAGCAGTACCTCCAGGGTGTCGATGCCATCGAACACCGGCTCCTTGTCCTCCTGCAGGTCACGGTTGTAGGCCAGCGGTAGCCCCTTGAGCGTGGTCAGCAGACCGGTGAGGTCTCCCACCAGCCGCCCGGCCTTGCCTCGGGCCAGCTCAGCCACGTCGGGGTTCTTCTTCTGCGGCATGATGCTGGACCCTGTGGAGTAGGCGTCGTCCAACGTGATGTAGGAGAACTCCTTGGTTGCCCACAGGACGACCTCCTCAGCCAGCCGGGAGACGTCCACCGCTGCCATCGCGCTGACAAAGGCGAACTCGGCGACGAAGTCACGACTCGACGTGCCGTCAATCGAGTTCTCCATAGCACCGGTGAAGCCGAGGTCAGCGGCCACCGTCTCGGGATCCAGTCCCAGGGAGGTGCCAGCCAGGGCACCCGATCCATAGGGCGACAGCGCCGTTCGCCGATCCCAGTCCTGCCACCGCTCGACGTCACGCAACAGCGCCCACGCATGGGCGAGCAGGTGATGTGCCAGCAGCACGGGCTGTGCGTGCTGCATATGGGTGCGCCCCGGCATGGACACGTCGATGTGCCGATCAGCCTGTCCGACCAGGGAGTCAACAACGTCCAGCACGAGCGCGCTGACGCTGCGGGCGTGGTCGCGCAGATACATCCGGAACAGTGTGGCCACCTGGTCGTTGCGTGAGCGGCCGGCGCGCAGCCGGCCGCCGACCTCGGCGCCGACGCGCTGGATCAGGCCGCGTTCGAGCGCGGTGTGCACGTCCTCGTCGTCCTCGCTTGGCCCGAATGCTCCAGAACGCAGATCGCTCAGGAGCTGCTCGAGACCGGTCAGCATCGCGTCCAGGGTGGCGTCATCAAGCAAGCCTGCGCGATGCAGTGCCCGTGCATGCGCGCGGGAGCCCGCGATGTCGTAAGGGGCGAGCCTCCAGTCGAAGTGGGTGGACTTCGACAGGGCCGCCAACGCGGTCGACGGGTTGCCGGCGAACCGGCCACCCCACAGACTGACCTTGCCGACGTGCTCGGCGCCCGGAGTACCGCTGCGGTTGTCCTCGCCCACGAGCCCGCCGTTCGGAGTACCGCTGGGGTGGCTGGGGTCGTACTGGCTCACGTGACCTGCCGCAGGTCGCGACTGGCGGCGATCTTGCTGGACAGTCCATGCAGCTCGATGAAGCCCTTGGCCTGGCTCTGGTCGAACGTGTCGCCGGCGTCGTAGGTGGCCAGGCCGAAGTCGTAGAGGCTGGACGCGGAACGACGGCCGTTGACCACGGCGCGACCGCCGTGCAGCGTCATCCTGATGTCGCCGGACACATGCTCCTGCGTCGATGCCACGAACGCATCGAGAGAGCGCTTGAGCGGGCTGTACCACAGACCGTCGTAGGTGAGCTCGCCCCACTTCTGCTCGACGCCACGCTTGTAGCGGCCGAGCTCGCGCTCGATCGTGACGTTCTCGAGCTCCTGGTGCGCGGTGATCAGGGCAAGCGCGCCGGGTGCCTCGTAGATCTCGCGGCTCTTGATGCCGACAAGACGGTCCTCGACCAGGTCCAGCCGGCCGACGCCGGCGTTTCCGGCCCGCTCGTTGAGCTTCTGGATGGCCTGAAGGACGCTGACCTTCTCACCGTCGATGGCGACAGGCACACCCGCCTCGAAGGTGATGACAACCTCGTCGGCTTCGTGCGGGCGTGCCGGGTCCTTGGTGTAGGTGTACAGGTCCTCGACGGGCGCGTTCCAGATGTCCTCGAGGAAGCCGGTCTCGACCGCGCGGCCGAAGACGTTCTGGTCTATCGAGTACGGGTTCTTCTTCGTGGTCTCGATCGGCAGGTTGTGCTTCTCGGCGTAGTCGATGGCCTTGTCCCGAGTCAGCGCGAGGTCTCGGACCGGGGCGATGCAGGTGAGCTCTGGGGCAAGTGAGGCGATGCCCACCTCGAAGCGGACCTGGTCGTTGCCCTTGCCGGTACAACCGTGGCCGACGACGGTGGCGCCATGCTGCTCGGCGGCCAGAACCAGGTGCTTGACGATCAGGGGACGGCTCAGCGCCGAGACCAGCGGGTAGCGGTCCATGTAAAGGGCATTCGCCTGGATCGCCGGGAGGCAGTACTCGTTGGCGAACTCGTCGCGGGCGTCGGCCACGTAGGCCTCGACGGCGCCGCAGTCCAGCGCGCGCTGGCGGATGACGTCGAGGTCCTCTCCGCCCTGCCCCAGGTCGACGGCGACGGCAACGACCTCGGCGCCGATGGCATCGGCGATCCAGCCGATGGCGACCGAGGTGTCCAGGCCTCCCGAATATGCGAGAACTACGCGGTCAGTCACGGGGACTCCTTTGTGATGTCATCGTGTCCGACGACGTTGATGTCATCGCCGGTAGGACGATGTGTGGGTCTGCGGGGTGGGCTCACGGTTCGGTCAGGCCTGTCATGACCGGCCAGAGCCAGCAACCGGCTCACCAGGGCCCGGCTCTGCCGTGCTCCAGGGGTGATGATCATGACGGTGTCGTCGCCCGCGATAGTGCCCAGGATCTCGGGTTCATCGGCCTGGTCGAGCGCCGCGGCGAGGTAGTTGGCGGCTCCCACCGGCGTGCGCAGCACCACGAGGTTGGCAGAGGGCCGTGCGGTGACGAGCAGCTCCTCGCACTGACGACGCAGGCGTGAGGTGACCTCATCATGGGCCGGGGCTGCACGGACCGTGCGATCGCCTCCCAGCGCGGGCACGGCATAGACAAGGGTCTTGCCCTCGCGGACCTTGACGGCGCCCAGCTCGACGAGGTCACGGCTCAGGGTCGCCTGGGTGATCTCGAAACCATCGCGCGACAGGATCTCCCGGAGCTCGCCCTGGGAACGAACGCTCCGGTGCCCGAGGATGTCGAGGATGAGCTGGCGTCGGCCGGCCGCGGTCTGCGGGATCACGGTGTCGGCCCCAGCCCGTCGAGGAGGTCTGGCAGAGCGGCCACGAAGGAGTCGATCTGCGCGGCGGTGACCACCAGCGGGGGCGCGAGCCTGAGTGCGTTAGGCGTCGGTGCGTTGATGATGAAGCCCGCTTCGAGGGCACGCTCGGCGACGACGGAGGCGACGTCGGCCGACAGCACGATGGCACGCAGAAGTCCGGTTCCTCGAACTCCCGAGATCAGCGGATGGCCAAGCGCCGCAACCGAATCGGACAGGTGGTTGCCAACTGACGTGACATGCGCGAGCAGCCCGTCGTTCTCGATCGTGTCGAGAACGGCCAGCCCTGCGGCGGTGGCCAGAGGGTTGCCGCCGAAGGTGCTTCCGTGCTGGCCGGGCGTGAGCAGCCCGCTGATCTCCGGCCCGAAGGTCACCAGGGCACCGATCGGCACGCCTCCGGCCAGCCCCTTGGCCACCGTGATGGCGTCAGGGACGACGCCGGCCTGCTGGAAGGCGAACCACGCGCCGGTACGACCCACGCCGGTCTGGACCTCGTCGAGGATGAGCAAGGCTCCGGTCGCTGTGGTCAGCTCGCGGGCCAGCTGCAGGTATGCCGGGTCGGCGGCGACGACTCCGGCCTCGCCTTGGAGCGGCTCCAGGAACACGGCCGCGACGTCAGCGGTGACCGCAGCGCGCAGGGCGCTTTCGTCGTTCAGCGGGATGTGGGTGACTGACGGGATGAGCGGCGCGAACGGCTCGCGATAGGCGTGCCTGTGGGTCAGCGCGAGTGCCCCGGTGCTGCGCCCATGGAAGGAGCCCTCCGCAGCGATGAGCGTGCTACGGCCCGTGCGCCGGCTGAGCTTGATCGCCGCCTCGATCGCCTCGGTACCCGAGTTGGCGAAGAACACGGCCGAGCCGTCAGGTGCCCCCGCAATGGCCAAGAGCCGCTCTGCAAGCTCGATCTGAGGCGGACTGGCAAAGAAGTTGGAGACATGGATCAGGGACGCAGCCTGTCCGGAGATCGCGTCGACGACCGCCGGGTGTCCGTGGCCAAGTGAGTTGACGGCTATTCCGGCCAGCAGGTCGAGGTATCGCTTGCCGTCGGCATCCCATACGTAGCAACCCTCCCCGCGGGTCAGGACGGCCTTCGGACGACCGAACACACCCATCAACGAATGTGCGTAGCGATCAAGGTAGGTCGCGCTGTCCAGAGCGGAGGTCATGATCGGTCCGGGATGATCATCGTGCCGATGCCCTCACTGGTGAATACCTCAAGCAACAGCGAGTGCGGCTGGCGGCCATCGATGACGTGCGCTTGCGGCACGCCTGCGGTCACGGCACGCACACACGCGTCCAGCTTTGGCACCATGCCGGCGCTGACTCGGGTGAGCAGGTCCGCTGCCGCGCTCAACGTCAGCTGCGAGAGCAGGGAGTCCTTGTCCGGCCAGTTGGCGTAGACCCCCTCGACATCGGTGAGCACCACAAGCTTCTCGGCCTTGAGCGCGATCGCCAGAGCTGAGGCAGCAGAGTCCGCGTTGACGTTGAGCACCTGGCCGTCCACATCAAGGTCAGGAGCCACTGTCGAGACCACCGGGATCCGGCCGGCGTCAAGGATGTCCATGACCGCTGACGGATCCACACTCACGACGTCGCCGACCAGACCAAGGTCCACTGGTGAGCCATCGATGTCTACCGTTCGCTTGCGTGCCCCGAACAGCCCGGCGTCCTCGCCCGACAGACCCACCGCCAGTGGTCCGTGCTGGTTGAGCAGCCCGACCAGCTCGCGTCCCACCTGACCGGTGAGAACCATCCGGACGACCTCCATGACCTCGGGCGTGGTCACCCTCAGGCCTGCCTTGAACTCGGTGACCAGGCCGAGCCTGTCCAGCATGGCAGCGATCTGCGGGCCGCCACCGTGCACGACGACCGGACGCAGTCCGGCGTAGCGCAAGAACATGATGTCCTGGGCGAAGGCCGCCTTGAGGCTGTCATCGACCATGGCGTTGCCGCCGTACTTGATGACGATGAGCGCCCCCCGGAACCGCTCGAGCCACGGCAGCGCCTCGACCAGGGTGTGTGCCTTGGCCGCCGCCTCAGCCAGCCGGCGCTGTCGCTCAGCCGTCCTGACCAGGTCTTGCGCGCTCAGGTCGGCGTTCAGCTCAGACGTGCTCACGGGGCCACGCCCGACGTCGGCAGTCCGGCTGTCTCGGGGAGCCCCCATGCCAGGTTGGCGCACTGCACGGCGGCGCCCGCCGTTCCCTTGGTCAGGTTGTCCACGGCGGCGACGACGATGACCCGCCCAGTCCGTTCATCCAGCGTCACCTGAAGGTGGATGTTGTTGCTGCCCAGCACGTCTGCGGTGCGAGGCCACTGGCCTTGCGGCAACAGGTGGACGAAGGGTTCGTCGTCGTAGGCCGCGTGCCAGGCGTCGCGCAGTGTGTCTGGCGCAAGACCGGGCTTCACCTTTGCCGTGCACGTGGCCAGGATGCCGCGGGGCATCGGCGCCAAAGTGGGTGTGAACGAGACCGTCACCGGCCGCCCGGCCGAAGCGCCGAGGTTCTGCTCGATCTCAGGCGTATGCCGATGGACGCCGCCGACCCCGTAGGGCGACATGGAGCTCATCGTCTCGGCGCCCAGAAGGTGTGGCTGCGGCGACCTGCCCGCGCCCGAGGTGCCGCTGGCCGCGACGATGACGACGTCATCCACCTCCAGGAGCCCCTCGACAAACCCTGGCGCCAGTGCCAACGAGCAGGCCGTGGGATAGCAGCCGGGTATCGCGATTCGGCGAGCGCCCGCCAACGCCGCGCGGCCCTTGTGCCCCTGGGGCAGCGGCAGCTCGGGCAAACCGTAGGGCCAGGTTCCCGCATGCTGGCTGCCGTAGAAGTGCTGCCACTGCTGCGCGTCAGCCAGCCGGAAGTCGGCACCGCAGTCGATCACGATCGCGTCATCGGGCAGTCGGTCCACCAGTGCGGCAGAGGCGCCGTGGGGCAGCGCGAGGAAGAGGACGTCATGGCCGGCCAACACCTCTGGGGTGGTGTCGAGGAGCACTTGGTCAGCCATCGCCGGCAGATGGGGGTGGACGGCGCCCAGGCTGGCGCCCGCGCTGGAGCCAGCCGTGAGGGCTCCAACACGCATGTCGGGGTGCCCCAGCACGAGCCGCAGGATCTCTCCTCCGGCGTAGCCGCTCGCACCCGCTATCGCCACCGTGACCATGTGCATGACTATACACATCTATGGGAATGTATGCAGCCCGCCGTGGTGCCGAGCTGTCATCGATGCCGAGCTGTCAGCGATGTGGTCGCCTAGCGCGCCGAAGCGCGGCCGTGCGGTTCACACGCGCCCTGAAACTGACAGTCCGCTGCGACAGCTCACCCAACTCAGGCTTCGCGGGTGTTGAAGGACCAACTCCCGGAGGGTGGTTTTGAGAGGTATCGCGTCCTCAGCAGGGCCGAGTTGTCAGGCCAGGTTGAGTCATGGCTCAACGACGACCTGACAACTCCGACACCGAGTCGACGGCCCGTTCTAGCCCAAGGGGTCCATCGGCCCCCATGGTCGAAGACGAAGAAGGCGCGCATCATCATCGAGGCCGAGGTCGGCCCGCTCGCTCAGAGACGCCGCGGTGTCAACACCGGCCCTGACGAAGCGCCCCGACCAGGCGTCGAGCCGTCCGCTGGCCAATGCCAGCACCAGATCCGTGACTTCCGTGAGGCCGGTCCACTGGGTGCGGCCCCGGTGCAGCTCCATCGACAGGGTCATCTCGGTGCGTACCACGCCGGGAGAAAGGTCGAAGGCTCGTATGCCGTGTGCCCACCCGGCCAGGTGCGTGCTCCCGGTCATCCGGGCCAGCGCCGACTTGCTTGAGGTATAGGCGCTCAGCTCGGCCCGCTCGGCCATGCCGGCGCCGCTGTTGAGGTTGATGACCCGCCCCCCACCAGCAGCGATCATCCGCGGCACGACGGCGCGCGTCATCAAGAAAGGGCCTCGGACGTTCGTGGTGATGACCGACCACCACTGGTCGACGTTGGCCTCCCACAGCGGCACCTCGGCCTCGATCGAGCCGGCACTGTTGACCAGCAGGTCGATCCGGCCCCAGAACGACAGGACCGCTTCGACCGACTCGCCGACAGCGACCTCGTCCGTCACGTCGACCGACCGGGCCATCGCCAGACCACCGCGAGACCCGATCTCACTGGCGAGCGCCGCGGCAGCCGAGCCATCGCGCGCGAGGAGGCACACGGCATACCCGTCCTCAGCAAGGGCCTGAGCGATGGCCGCACCGATGCCCCGCGAGGCACCGGTGACGACCGCGACTCGCTCGGGCATGGACACACCCTGCACCTCAGGCACCTGAGACTCCGAGCGACATCTCAGGCTCCGCGCTGGACCGCGCCCACCGTGCTGGCGGCCGTCGCGATCGCCCGGTCCCGGAAGCCGTTGACCTCCTTGGTGGTCAGGGTGCGATCAGGAGCCCGGAACACCAGGTGGTAGGCCATCGATTTGTGTCCCGGACCGATCTGGTCCCCGCGGTAGATATCCATCAGCCAGACCGACTCGAGCATCTCGCCCGCTCCCTGCCACAGCGACGCCTCGAGGGCTGCCGCGCCGACCTGCTCATCAACGACCAGTGCCACGTCGCTCTGGGCCACCGGATAGGTGGACAGCTCGCGCGCCTGCACCGTGATATCGCTGGCCGCCGTCAGGACATCGACGTCCAGCTCGCCGACGCAGGTACGCGACGGCAGGCCCAGAGCGGCAACGACCTTGGGGTGCAGCTCCCCGGCGTGACCCACGAGCGTTCCATCGGCCAGCTCCAGCCGGGCGCACCGGCCCGGATGCCACGGCGCGTGGTCGTCGGCGGTGACCACCAGGTCCACCGCCAGCGCAGAGGCGAGCGCCCTGGCCGCGCCGACCGCATCGGTCCAGTCGGCACGGCGGCCAGGCCCCCACCATCCGGCGGGGTCGGCGTCACCGGTCAGGGCGTACGCGACTCTGCGCGGCTGAGGAGGCACTGCCGCCATGATCTGCGCGATGGTCACGTCGTCCGGACGCGCCGCCGTGCCCGGCACCGGTGCGGCCTGCGGCTCCCACAACGGGCGAGTCACCAGCCCCATCTCGAAGATGGCCGCATCCCGGGCCCCCCGGGAGACGTTGCGGCGCAGCGCCTCGACCATCGTCGAGAAGACCGAGGTGCGCATCAGCGGGGCCTCATCCGAGAGGGGGTTGGCGATCCGCACCGTCGTCCGGCGAGGGTCGTTGGCCTCCAGGCCGAGATCGTCATGGTTCTTGGCCGACACGAACGGATACGTGAGGACCTCGACGAAGCCCTGTTCGGCAAGGGCGTTGGCCGCAACCCGCCGCACCCGCTGTCCGTGGGTCAGCCCGCGCCCGCTGCCCGCCTGCGGAAGCACCGAGGGAATCTGATCGTAGCCGCGCAGCCGGACGACCTCTTCGGCGAAGTCAGGTCCGTTGCCGAGGTCGGGACGCCAGGAGGGCGGCAGCACCGAAAGGCCCGCTGCCACCTCGAGAACGTCACAGCCGATCTCGCGCAGGGTCTCGATGACCTCGTCAGGGGTGTAGGGCAGACCGACCAGCCTGGCCGGCAGACCAGGGTCAAGGTCGATCCGCGGACGGGCCGGACGATGATCGACGTCGGTGACCCCTTCATCGGCGACTCCCCCGCCGAACTCGGTCAGCAGGTCGACCGCAAGCTGGGCGGCGACGGCAGTGACGTCCGGGTCCACCCCGCGTTCGAATCTCTTGGAGGCCTCAGTGGTCAGCTTGTGCCGACGTGAGGAGCGCGCGACCGAGGTCGGGTCGAAGTGCGCCGCCTCGACCAGCACGTCGGTCGTAGAGGGGCCAACCTCTGAGGTCGCCCCACCCATGACGCCAGCGATGGCCAGCACAGCCGTGCCACCTTCGGTGATCAGCAGGTCCTGGGGGTAGAGCGGGCGCACCACGCCATCGAGGGTCTTCAAGGTCTCGCCGGCCTGCGCGCGACGCACCACGATCGGCCCCTGCAAGGTCGAGACGTCGAAAGCGTGCAACGGCTGGCCCAGCATGAGCATCACGTAGTTGGTCACGTCGACCGGCAGCGAGATGGGTCGCATCCCCATCTGGGTGAGTCGCTTGGCCATCCATGCCGGCGACGACGCAGACGGGTCGACTCCTCTCACGATCCGGGCCACGTATCGGTCACAACCCTCGCGGTCGTTCAGCGGCGCCTCGTCGGCCAGCTGGACGGCATACCCGCTGTTGTTGGCAGCGGCAGGAGCAAGGGCAACGGGGTCGCGGAACGTCGCACCGGTGGCGTGGGCGTACTCACGAGCCATGCCGCGCATGCTGAGGCAGTAGCCGCGGTCGGGAGTGACGGTGACCTCGACGACCTCGTCGGCCAGGGCGAGAAGCTCGATCGCGTCGTCTCCCGGGGTCAGCCTGGCCGCCTCCGGTTCGCCGAGGAACGACTGCAACACGATGATGCCGTCGCCATCTTCACCCAGGCCCAGCTCGCGGGCGGAGCAGATCATCCCGTTGCTGATGTGGCCATAGGTCTTGCGGGCACCGATGACGAAGCCACCCGGCAGGACGGCACCCGGAAGCACGACGACGACGAGGTCGCCGACGGCAAAGTTCGTGGCACCACAGATGATCCCCTGAGGCGTTCCCTCGGTCAGCCGCTGACCGTTCTGGCCCACGTCGACCTGGCACCAGCGGATCGGCTTGCCGTTCTTCTGCGGCTCCTCGACGATCTCGAGAACGCGACCCACGACAAGAGGACCGGTGATGTCACCGCCGTACAGGTCCTCCTCCTCAAGTCCCAGCCGGACCAGGCTCGCGGCGACCTCACGGCCGGTTGCGACCGGCGCGCCCTCGACATACTCGGCAAGCCACGAAACGGGCGCCCGCATCAGATCTCCATCCCGAACTGCGTGCTGAAACGCACGTCTCCCTCGAATATCTCGCGCATGTCCTTGACCCCGTGACGCAACATCAGCGCCCGCTCGATGCCCATGCCGAAGGCGAAGCCGGTGTAGCGGTCAGGGTCGATGCCGCAGGCCGTGAACACGTCGCGGTTGACCATTCCGCAGCCACCCCACTCGATCCAGCCGGTGCCGCCACAGGTGCGGCAGCTGACGTCGGACCCATGGCAGATGAAGCACCGGAAGTCCAGCTCGGCGCTGGGCTCGGTGAACGGGAAGTATGACGGTCGCAGCCGCGTCTCGAGACCCTGCCCGAAGAGCGCCTCGACGAAGTGGTCGAGCGTGCCACGGAGATGCGCCATGGTCAGGCCTTCGGCGATCGCAAGCCCCTCGATCTGGTGGAAGACCGCCGAGTGCGTCGCGTCGAGCTCGTCGGTCCGGAATACCTTGCCGGGGCAGACGATGTACAGCGGCAGTGCCCGCTCGAGCATGGACCGGACCTGGACCGGTGAGGTGTGGGTGCGCAGGACAAGCCCGGCGTCGGGCGGGTCGACGAAGAACGTGTCCTGCATCTGGCGGGCCGGGTGGTCGACGCCGAGGTTCAGCGCGTCGAAGTTGAACCACTCGGACTCGACCTCAGGCCCTTCAGCGATCTCCCAGCCCATGGCAACGAAGATGTCGCCGATGCGCTCGGAGACCAGCTCGAGGGGGTGACGCGCACCCAGTCTGCGGCGAGCCACCGGTGCGGTGACGTCCACGGCCTCCTCGACCAGCAACCGGGCATCTCGTTCGATCGCGAGCTCGCTCTGACGCGCAGCCAGAGCCTTGGCAACCTGCCCGCGCGCCATGCCGACCCGTTTGCCGGCGTCAGCCTTTGCGGTCGGAGGCAAGGCCCCGATCTCGCGGTTCGCCTGAGACAGGGGGCTGGCATCACCCTGATGGGCCAGCCGAGCGGTCTTGAGCGAGTCCAGCGAGTCTGCGGCGGCAAAGGCAGCCAGGGCCTCAGTGACGGCCGTGGCGAGTGCGGCCGGGTCGAGGGCGCTGACTTCGACGGGGTCATAGCTCTTGTTGGGTCCAGACATCGATTTCCCTGCTGTTCGATTTGATGGCCGTTGACGACATGGCGTTCCGGTGATGGTTGGTCCCCTGGAAGAATCCTCAGACGACGTGCTCGGGGGCGCCAGCGGGCAAGGTGAACTTGAACTCGGCCCCTCCGCTGGCGGCGCGGCCGACACTGATCGTCCCACCGTGGGCTTCCACGAGACCTCGTACCACGTAGAGGCCCAGGCCGGTGCCCCCGCGAGTTCGTCCATGCCAGAAACGGGTGAAGATCATCGGGTATTGCTCCGGGGAGATGCCCTCGCCCTCGTCGCTGATCGTGACGGAAACGGCCTCGTCACCGTCGTGCCCGTCCGGGTCAACCGACATGCTGACAGTTCCCGCACCGTGGCGGACGGCATTCTCCATCAGGTTCGCCAGGATCTGGTCAAGCCGGTCAGGGTCGGCCCACACCTCGGGCAGCGCCCCTGCGTAGCCGCCGAGAACGAACTTCTCGCGCTCATGACCGCTGGCCACGAACCGTTCGATGTGCCGGTTGATGGCCCCGGGAACGTCCACCGGCTGCTTGCGCACCTGGAGACGGCCTGAGTCGATTCGGGAGATGTCCAGAAGTTCGGTGATCAGTCGGGTGACCCGGTCCGCGTCGGCCTCGATGGTCTGCAGCATCAGACGCTTCTGGTCGTCGGTGAAGCGGTCCCAGCGACGCAGAAGTGTCGACGAGAAACCCTTCACCGAGGTGAGAGGTGAGCGCAGTTCGTGGGCCACCGTGGAGATCAGGGCAGAGTTGTTGGCTTCGGCGCGTCGACGAGCCTCTGCGTCACGGAGCGCCACGATCACCTGGGTGACCGGCATACTGCGTCCGGAGCGCACGTACCTGGCGGTCACCAGGACCTCGCTCCGGCCGGGGATGATCAGCAGCTTCTCCCGGTGGCCTGAGCGGATGGCCAGTCCCCCCCACGGATCGCTGCACGCCCACCACGAGCGACCATCGTTCTCCTGCAACGGCATCGCCAACCGGATGTCTTGTCCGAGCAGCTTCGACGCCGGGGTTCCGACAATCACGGCCGCACGCTCGTTGACGTAGATGATGAGCCCCTGCTCGTCGGCAACCAAGAGACCGTCAGGGTGCATGTCAGAAATATCAAGGTGCCATCGGGCGGAGCGCTCACCATCCGATTTGTTCACCCCGTATCCCATATGGGTGACTTTAGCGACTCTGGGAGCCGGTGCGCTGCCCGGTCGCCGATGCGTAGAGACAAATGGTCGCGGCCATGGCCAGGTTCAGTGACTCGGCCTTGCCGTATATCGGGACACGGACCACCGCGTCGCAAGCCTCCCGGGTGTCGGACTCGAGGCCCCAGGCCTCGTTTCCCATCACCCAGGCATGGGGTTTGGCCAGGTCGACGTCGCCCAACAACGACTGCCCGGAGCCATCTGTTGCCAGCAGGGCCAGACCAGAGCCGCGGACCCGGTCCAGCAGCTCGGGAACAGGCACACCAACCACGATCGGCAGGTGGAACAGCGACCCAGCCGTCGACCGGACCACCTTGGGGTTGTAGATGTCGACACTGGAGTCGCTGACCAGGACCGCGTCGGCCCCGGCCGCGTCGGCGCTGCGGATGACGGTGCCGAAGTTGCCTGGGTCGCGAACGTTGGCCAGGATCACCAGGAGTCTGGGGCGCAGCCCGAGCACCACGTCAAGATCGACATCCACGGGCCGGCAGACAGCGAGGAGCCCCTGCGGGACCTTCGTGTCGCACATGGCCGCGAGAACCTCGTCGCTCACCTCGTGCAGGTGCAAGCCAGTCGCGCGGGCCGCGTCGAGGATGGCCGTATGCCGACCGGCCGCCTGCGCGTCGAAGTAGAGATCCTTGACCACATCCGGGCGGTGCGCGACCACTTCGCCAACCGTCTGGGGACCCTCGGCGAGGAAGAAGCCCTCGCGTTCACGCGAAGCGCGCCTGCTCAACGCCCGCACCGACCTGACCCTGTCGGAGCCGACGTTGGTCAGCATCTGTTGGTCAGCATCTGTTGGTCAGCACTGTGGGGCGTCGAACCGGCGCGCAACTGGGGTGGGGCTCAGACCGTGGCGGGGCTGGCGGTCTGCGCCGGCGCGTTGGCCCGAGAGATCTCGACCAGGGCGGCGAAGGCAGCGGCGTCGTTGACGGCGAGCTCGGCCAGCATGCGTCGGTCGACCTCGACCTCGGCAGTCTTCAGACCCTGGATGAAACGGTTGTAGGTCATGCCGTTGGCGCGGGCCCCTGCATTGATCCGCTGGATCCACAGGCGACGGAAGTCACCTTTGCGAGCGCGGCGGTCCCGGTAGGCGTAACCCAGAGAGTGGGTGACCTGCTCCTTGGCCTTGCGGTACAGGCGCGAACGCTGTCCGCGATAGCCGCTGGCGCGCTCGAGAACAACCCGACGCTTCTTGTGGGCGTTTACCGCCCGTTTCACGCGTGCCACGTGAGACTCCTTGCCTTGATTTCCTGCTGACGTAGCGAGACGAACCGGCGATTGCTGTTCAGCGAGACGCCGTTGTCCTTGTCAGAAGAGCTGAATGAATGTCATTGCCAGCGAAGCTGACCTGAGTCCGTGTGGACCCCGGGTGTGGCTGTACTACTTGCCGAGAAGCTTCTTGATCTTCTTGGCCTGGGGCTTGTTCAGCTCCACGTCATTGGCGATCGAGCGAGTCTTCTTGGAGGACTTGTGCTCGAGCAGGTGTCGACCGCCGGCCTGCTCACGCATGACTTTGCCGGTGCCGGTGAGGCGGAAGCGCTTCTTGGCGCCGCTGTGGGTCTTCATCTTCGGCATGGGGCCGATCTCCTTCAGTAGTGCGGGTCGTCACCGACCCGCGGGATCTGTCGTAAAGCTCTGGGGTGGCCCTAGTCGGCGACCGTGACCTCTGCCTCGATGTTGCTGTCAGCCACTTTGGGCTTGGCCACCTTGGGTGCAGCCACCTTGGCAACAGGCGCCTTGGGTGCAGCCGCATTGGGTGTGGCCGCCTTGGGTGTGGCCGCCTTGGCAGCAGCCGCCTTGGGTGTGGCCGCCTTGGCAGCAGGCGCCTTGGGTGCAGCCGCCTTGGCGACGGGCGCCTTGGGTGCAGCCGCCTTGGCGACGGGCGCCTTGGGTGCAGCCGCCTTGGCGACGGGCGCCTCAGGTGCAACAACCTCAGGTGCAACAACGTCTGCGGTAGCCACCGCGGTCTCAGCAGCAACAGTCTCAGCAACCACCTCAACCCGTGCGGGCGTCGGCGCTGCGCCACCGTGTGCGGCCTCTTCGCGCTTGCGGCGCTGTTCGGCCTTGGCCTCGGCCTTCTTCTTGGTCGGGCCGATCACCATGATCATGTTGCGGCCATCCTGCTTGGGCGTGCTCTCGACGAAGCCGAGCTCACCGATGTCCTCGGCGAGGCGCTGAAGCAGGCGAAAACCGAGCTCGGGGCGCGACTGCTCGCGACCGCGGAACATGATCGTCACCTTGACCTTGTCGCCAGCCTTGAGGAACCGCTCGACGTGGCCCTTCTTGGTGGCGTAGTCGTGCGGGTCGATCTTCGGCCGGAGCTTGATCTCCTTGATGACCGTGTTGACCTGGTTCTTGCGCGCTTCCCGCTCTTTGATGGCTTCCTGGTACTTGAACTTGCCGAAGTCCATGAGCTTGGCGACCGGCGGCTTTGCCATCGGAGCCACTTCGACGAGGTCGAGGTCTGACTCGGCAGCAAGTCGCAACGCGTCCTCGACGCGCACGATGCCGACCTGCTCACCATTGGGGCCAACCAACCGCACTTCCGGGACCCGGATGCGGTCGTTGATACGAGGTTCGCTGATGTGGTTCTCCTTTGTTGTCCGTCAAGCTCGACAGTATTAACTTCAAGTCAACCGCCGGAGACGAGAAAAACTCCCCGCCTGTGGTGCGCGAGGAGCTGTCAGAACAAGGTGCATCCAACCAAAACCGCCGGGTATGACGGGTGGCAAGCACACGCCATACGCTGCACGTCTGCTGCGGCACCATGGGTGCGCGCCTCAACCGGGCGGACCTGGAACCCGGCGACTGTGACTGCAGCAAGCTGCGGTCTTGCCGACGCGGGTGGAAGCGACTTGCTTGCTTCTCTTGCGCGCTGTGTCGATGAGCAGCCTCAAGGGCAACCTGTCAACACAACTGGTCGACCTATGACGTTACCAGCGTGACCCCCAGACTCCCAATCCTCAGCGAGTCGACGCCTGCGCCCGGGAACGACGATGGGTGTACGTGGCACCAGCTCCGGCCACGGCCACGCCAAAGCCGACCACGCCGACGGCGACAAAGCCGGCACCCCAGCCCCAGCGGTCGATCGCCAGCCCGGCCAGAGGCGCTCCCAGCGCTGAGCCTGCCGTCATGAAGGAACCATGCCAGCCCATCGCCTCGCCCCTGGCCAGCTCAGGCACCACTCTGCTGACCTGGTCGACGGTCGCGGTGATCGTGGGCGCGACGAACAGCCCCGACGCGAAGGCGATCACGGCCAAGGGCCACTCGCTCGGGGCCAGGGCGATCGGGATGGTCGTCAGGCTCAGGGCGGCAAGGAGCAGGAACACGGGGATCGACCGCCGGAGCGCACCGTAGACGAGACCACCAATCAGCGACCCGAGCCCCCAGATCGCCAGAACCGGGCCGATCAGGGAGATCTTGTCGAACTCGCGCAATGCCGCGACGATCGCGATGTCGGAGCCTGACAGGACAGTCGTGGTGGCGGCCGCTGCTCCGCACATGGCCAGGAACCGCGGACGGAACCACGCACTCCGTGGCAACTTGGCGGCGATGTAACCGTCCCTGCCCTCGTCCTCGGAGCCGGCCGGCCGAAGGACCGGGTTGGCCAGCCAGAGGCCGAAGCCCGCCACGACTCCCAGCATCTCGATGGTGAACAGAACCCAGGCGGTCGGCCAGATTGTCGCCGCCCAGACGCCGACGACCGGACCGACCATGAAGGACAGCTCAACCGCCACCGAGTCAAGCGCCAGCGCAGTCCGCCGATCGCGGTCGGGGACAGCCGTAATGACTGCCTGCCGGATGATCGAGAAGGTCGGTACGACGAACAAGCCGGCGACTGCCGCGAGCACGAGCAACAGCAGATAGTCCACAAACGGTGCGATCGACCAGCAGACCGCCATCACGACCAACGAGGGCAGGACCACGCGACGCAGCCCCTTGGTGTCCAGCAGCCTGCCTCGCCACGGGCCGCTCACCGCAATAGACAGTGTCGCTGCGGCGGTGACGAGCCCTGCTGCGCCGTAGCTTCGGCCGAGGGACTGGACGACATGAATGGTGAGGATGACGCCGCCGGCGAAGATCGGGATGCGGACCAGGATGCCCAGAACCAGCGCCTGCCGCATAGCGGGGACTGACAGCACACGGCGGTACGGGTCGAGCGGCACGCCCCTGAGGTTGCCACAGTCCGCGGACTGTCGTCGAAGGGGTTGACGTCCGATGGTGTGTTCCGCCTGCGAGCTGCACATGCAGGACGACGACTTCGGTCAGGCGGCACACTGGTCCGCGACACCATCAACGTCAGACCGGCTCAGCCGCCTAGAACCAGGTCACGCCTGTCGGATGGTGAACGCGAGGCCGTCGATGCGCGCCCGCGACTCGCCGTCGGTGGCGATCTGCTCGCCGACACGAGTCGCGAGAGCCCGCACCTGCAGTGAGTCGAGCCCAGGACGCAGGCGCAGCACGACGCGGAGGATGCCGGCCCCCGCAGGGTCACTCTCGCCGAAGCATTCGATCACGTCTGTCTCATCGGCGGTTGCGCGCGAAAGCGCCTGTGCTACAAAGGGATCCACGTGAGCCGGGAGCCATGCACGCTGCTGCGCCAGGGCCCACACCATGCTGGGCCGCAAAACGATCTCGTGCCCCGACCCCAGATCGAGCACCATGACATCGCAACGCTCAGACACCGCCGCCTGGGCGGCCCGCCAGCTCGTGACCGGTGAGGGACGAGCCGAGGGGTTCCATGCCGAGAGCGTGGCAAGGCTGCTGAAGACGAGGAGGGCACGTTGTCCGTCCGGCGAGATGAGGGTGACCGCGGCCATGTCGGTGGACTTCTCAACCATCGGACCGCCCGAGTCGTCCGCCTCCGAAGGCGCAGCGACGATGGGTACGAGCAGTCGTGCCTTTGACATGGCATGCATCAAGGCTGTCTCATCCTGCGGATCGTCAAGTGCCGCAACCAGATCGAGGTCTGCTCCGCCCAGGTCGCCATCGAACCCGGCACCCTTCAGCCGACGACCGGACCAGGGCACCCCGCCGGAGTCTGCAGTGGGTGCATCAAGATCGGCATCCTCGCCTGGTTTCGGCGCGCCGGTCACGAGACCAGGTCACCGTGGTCATAGGGCCCACGGTGGTGAAAGGGCTTGGCTGACCCGACCCGTGCTTCGACCTCGACCTCGACAAGCATCTCGTCGTCGATGAGGCCGGCCACCAGGATCATGCTCGCCGCGGGACGCACGTCGGAGAACCGTTCACCATGCACTCGCCCCACTCCGTCGATGTTGACCCGGTTGACCACGTAGATGCGCGTTCGGATGACGTCGCCAAGGCTGCCACCGAGGCCTTCGACGGCCTCGATCGCGTTGTCGAGGGCAACGGACATCTGCGCGCCGGCATCGCCGCTGTGCTGGACCACGCCGTCCACGACCGCCGTGCACCCTGCGACGACGATGCGGTCGCCGGTCCGGATCGCACGGGAGTACCCGAACGTGTCCTCCCAGGGACCGCCGCTGGTGTAGAACCTGCGGAGCGGTGAGCTGCCGGTCATGGCCGTCCCGCCACGTCGAGAGCCTGCGGCAGCGTGAACGCATGCCGGTAGAGCGCCGACCCGACGATCGCCCCCTCGACCCCCAGCGCGACCAGTCCACGGATCGCCTCAAGATCGGCGAGCGTTGACACACCTCCGGACGCAACAACCGGACGGTCGGTGCGCTCGCACACCTGTTGCAGCAGCTCAAGATTGGGGCCCTTGAGCATGCCGTCCTTGTTGACGTCCGTCACGACGTATCGCGCGCAACCCTCGGCGTCGAGACGGTCGAGGGTCTCCCAGAGGTCGCCACCCTCCTGGGTCCAACCGCGCGCCGCGAGCTTTGTCCCGCGCACGTCCAGACCGACTGCGATGCGGTCGCCGTACTGCGTGATCGCACGGGCCGTCCACTCCGGGTCCTCGAGGGCAGCAGTCCCGAGGTTGACCCGGCGGCAGCCCGTCGACAAGGCGGCCTCCAGACTCTCGGCATCACGGATTCCGCCGGACATCTCGACCGCGATGTCGAGGCGTCCGACGATGCTGGCGAGCAGCTCACGATTGGAGCCACGACCGAAGGCAGCGTCCAGATCGACCAGGTGGATCCACTCAGCCCCCTGGTCCTGCCAGGCCTTGGCTGCGCTCCACGGGTCGCCGAACTGCCCGCCGGTTCCGGCGACGCCCTGGACGAGCTGGACTGCCTGCCCGCCGGCAACATCGACGGCCGGCAGGAGCTCAAGGCAGGGAGCTGAGGTCACGAGAGTGGGATTCCTTTGCGGTTGCTGGTCATGTGGCTATTGGTCATCTATGTGTTGGTACTTCAGAGGGTCGACAGCCAGTTCTCGAGGAGCTGGGCCCCTGCATCCCCGGACTTCTCGGGGTGGAACTGGGTTGCCACCAACGGCCCGTTCTCGACGGCTGCAACAAACGGTGACCCGTGCTCGGCCCAGGTCACCTTGGGGGTCACCACGGCCATACTGCCCTCCGGCTCGAGGGCCCAGCTCAGTGCGGCATAGGAGTGCACGAAGTAGAAGCGCTCGTCCTCGACACCCGCCAGAAGCCGGGAACCTTCTGCGGCCTCCACGGTCGACCATCCCATGTGCGGCACCACAGGCGCCGGCAGTCGCTCGACGACCCCGGGCCACTCCCCCAAACCCGGCTCATGACCGCCCACGCAGGGCTCGACCGATCCGTCGAACAGCACCTGCATGCCCACGCAGACTCCGATCACGGGTCGGCCGCCTGCAAGCCGGACATCGATCAGGCGAGGGCCGTCCACGGCCCGCAGCCCGCGCATACAGGCGTGGAAGTTGCCGACTCCGGGAACGAAGAGGCCGTCGGCGGACAGCACAGCACGATGGTCGGCGCTCAGCTCAACGCTGGCCCCCACACGCTCCAGCATGCGGACCGCCGAGCGGACGTTGCCGCTGCCGTAGTCCAGGACGACCACACGAGCAGCCATCTAGTCCTGCTCCTGCTCGGCCCGATGCAGGGCATCCTCGCTGACAACGCGCCCAAACCTGGCGACCTGTTCCACGTCCGGCTCGACCAGCATCGAGCCCTGCACGATGGCCGAGTCCTGCCCTCCGTCGAGCAGATCGGAACCTGGCAGCGACAGCAGTGACAACAGGTCGCAGAGGACGCTGTCGGCATCGCCGCCCATCTCAACAAGGACGTCCCTGACATCGCGGCCAACCCGCCCATCCCGGATGCCGGCCGCGGCCACCAGGTCAGCCGGCCGCCCAGGGTTGAGGCGCCAAGGACGTGTCACACCATGCCCCGGCGACCATACGAACCACCGCGGTATGGCGCGCCACCCAGTGGGATGGACAGTGACCACAGCGTTGCCGTCGACCGCGAAAAAGCCTATGGCGGAACGCAGCCGAGACGCGACATGGCGCCCGGCGAGCGTCTTGACCGTGTCGTCATACGGTGGCGTCGCCAGTGACGGTCCGGCGGGAAGAACGGCAGTCCAGCCTTCGAGGGGCACGACGTGCACGGGCGCGAGACCACGCCGGGCCCAGGCCGAGACAGCGTCCGGTCGGCCTCTCAGGAGGAGCATCCCCCGCCCGTGGCGGGCGGAGTGCCACGGAACCGTCACGAGACTAGAGACTGCCCTTCGCGCTCGGGATGCCCTTGACCCGCGGGTCCAGCGCGACGGCGGCACGCAGCGCTCGCGCCACGGCCTTGAACTGTGCCTCGACCACGTGGTGTGGGTCACGACCCGAAAGGACGCGGACGTGCAGCGCGATTCCCGCGTGCTGGGCGAAGCTCTCCAGCACGTGGCGAGTCAGCGACCCCACGTAGCTGCCGCCGATCAGCACGTAGGCCTGACCTTCGGGCTCACCCTGGTGAACGAAGTACGGACGTCCGGCGATGTCGACGACCGCATGCGCGAGCGCCTCGTCCAGGGGGACGGTCGCATCGCCGAAACGCGAGATGCCGCGCTTGTCGCCGACTGCCTCGCGAAAGGCATCGCCCAGGACGATGGCGACATCCTCCACCGTGTGGTGGGCGTCGACATCGACGTCGCCGGTGGCCTGAATACGCAGGTCGATCAGCGAGTGCTTGGCGAAGCTGGCGAGCATGTGGTCAAAGAAGCGGACGCCGGTGCTGATCTCAGAGTCGCCCGCGCCGTCGAGGTTGAGCTCGAGCTCGACGGTGCTCTCTTGGGTCGACCGCCGGAGGTGAGCTCGGCGAGGCGCATCAGGAGATGTATCAGGGTGCGAGGTCTCGGGCTGGTTCTGCTCGGTGGCCTGCTCGGTCATCAGGTCTGCTCCTGCCTGTGGGTCGGGGTGAGGCGACGCATCGCCCCGAGGAATGCCTCAGTCTCCTGCGGTGTCCCTGCTGTCACACGAAGATAGTGGGAAAGCCCGACGTCGCGGATCAGAATGCCCTCATCCAGCAGCGCCTTCCACGTGGCCTGCTCGTCGGCAAGCCCACCAAAGAGCACGAAGTTGGCGTCGCTCGGAACCGGGTGCAGGCCCATCTCGGCGAGGCCGGAGACGATGCGGTCGCGTTGGGTCTTGAGGAGCTCCACCGTGGCCAGAAGGCCGTCCGCATGCTCCAGCGCGGCGCAGGCAACGGCCTGCGTCGTGGCCGAGAGGTGGTAGGGCAGGCGGACCAGTCTCAGCGCATCGGTGAGCTCGCGAGCCGCTGCGAGGTAGCCCAGACGCCCCCCGGCCAGGGCAAACGCCTTGCTCATGGTGCGCGTGACCACGAGACGGTCTCGGCCTTCGAGCAGGGTCAGCGCGCTGGGCGTGCCGGCCCGGGCGAACTCGGCATAGGCCTCGTCGACGACCACGATGGCGCGCGGTGCAGCGTGGTAGACCGCCTCGACGACGTCGAGCCCCAGCGCCGTGCCGGTCGGGTTGTTCGGCGAACAGAGGAAGACGATGTTCGGCTGGTGCGCCTTGACCTGCGCCACGGCTGAGGCGACGTCCAGATCGAAGGGGCCGCGACCATCGACACCGCGAAACCCGTCGACCCATCTGCTGCCAACGGTCCGCGTGATGTTCGAGTGCATCGAGTAGGTGGGGGCAAAACCGAGCGCAACCCTGCCGGCACCGCCGAACGCCTGGAGCAGGTGCAGCAACACCTCATTGGAGCCGTTGCCCGCCCACACCTGCTCAGCCATGACCGCAACCCCGCTTGTTCGGGTCAGGTAGGCGGCGAGGTCCTCACGGAGCCGGACGAACTCGCGGTCGGGGTAGCGGTTCAGGCCCTGCGCGATCTGCGCCATGGACGAAAGGATCGCGTCAACGACGTCCTGAGGAACGGCGTAGGAGTTCTCGTTGGTGTTCAAGGGAACCGGCACGTCCAGCTGAGGTGCTCCATAAGCGGTCCGGCCCAACAGGTCAAGGCGCAACAGGCCCGTCACCGAGCCGGTCATGGGCCGGATCCGTCGCTGAAATCCGTGGCGTCACTGAAACGGGCAGTAACCGCCTCTCCGTGCGCGGGGAGGTCCTCGGCTGCTGCGAACGTGACCACGTGGTGCGCCACGTCGCGCAGAGCGGCCTCGGTGTAGTCCACGACGTGGATGCCCCGCAGGAACGACTGCACGGACAAACCGCTGCTGTGGCTGGCACATCCGCCGGTGGGCAGCACGTGGTTGGAGCCGGCGCAGTAGTCGCCGAGGCTCACCGGCGCGAAGGCCCCGACGAAGATCGCCCCCGCGTTGCGGATTCGCAGAGCCACCGCATGCGCATCGCGGGTCTGGATCTCGAGGTGCTCGGCCGCATAGGCGTTGACCACCGTGATGGCGGCCTCGAGGTCATCAACCAGGACGACTCCGGACTGACGACCGGACAATGCTGCTGCGACACGCTCACTGTGTTTGGTCGCTGCCACGCGGCGCACCAGCGCGGTCTCGACGCGTCGCGCGAAATCCTCGCTGTCCGTGACCAGCACCGAAGCGGCGAGCGTGTCGTGCTCGGCCTGGCTGACCAGGTCCGCGGCGACGTGCTCGGGGTCGGCGCTGTCGTCTGCCAGCACCGCAATCTCGGTCGGGCCGGCCTCGGCGTCGATGCCGATCACGCCCTTGAGCAGACGCTTGGCCGCGGCCACGTAGATGTTGCCTGGCCCTGTCACCAACGTGACCGGCTCGCATACGGACGCACCGGCATTGGGGGTGCCGTCGATGCCGGGTTCGCTTGCCCCATAGGCAAACATGGCGATCGCCTGGGCGCCGCCAACGGCGTAGACCTCATCGATCCCAAGCAGCTGGCACGCTGCCAGGACGGTCGCGTTCGGGTAGCCGGCAAACACCCCTGTGTTGTCCCTCTGTGGCGGGCTGGTGACCGCAACCGAGCCCACGCCGGCGATCTGGGCGGGCACGACATTCATGACGACGCTGCTTGGGTACACAGCGACCCCGCCGGGAACGTACAGGCCCACACGGTCAACCGGCACCCAGCGCTCGGTGACGGTCCCGCCGGGAGCCACCTGCGTGGTCGTGTCGGACCGGCGCTGGTCCTCGTGGACGATACGTGCGCGCCTGATGGTCTCCTCGAGTGCTGCTCGAACGTCGGGGTCGAGCTGGTCCAGAGCGGCCGTCAGAACCTCTGCAGGCACCCGCAGCCGCCCAGGTCGAACCCCGTCGAACCTCTCCCCCAGGTCGCGCAGGGCCTCGGCCCCACGATGACGAACGTCGTCACAGATCGGTCGAACCGCCGACAACGCGGCCTCGACGTCGAACTCGGCCCGTGGCAGCACCTCGCGAAGCGAACGCGCATCGAGGGCACGACCACGCAGGTCAATCCTTGAGATCACATCCTCAGTTTAGGTTGATTCGCGCGGCGACCCGCCATCTGTCCAGCCTCCGGCGGATAATGCGGTCCGTGATACTCGCCGCCGCGCTACCCGCCACGGGGCTGGTCAGTGTGGAGGGGACCGGCGGGCTCGTACGCCTGGCGATCGTCGTTGTCGTATGCACGGGGATCGCCGCGGCCATCAACAGCTGGGGACACCTGGGACATGGTGGTGACGACGTGCTGGCTGCGCTGCGAGCCTGTCTGCAGCTGGCCGTCGTCGGGCTGCTGATCACCGCCGTGCTGGACTCGTGGTGGCTGACGATGGGGTTCATCACCCTGATGCTGTCCGTAGCCTCGTTGACGGCGGGAAGACGGCTCACGAGTCAGGGAGCGTGGTGGCTCGCCGCGGCCCCTGTGGCCCTTGGCGCCGTCCCCGTCGCTGGCGGCCTGATGCTCAGTGGCCTGATCCCGCTGAAGACCATCGCCGTCGTGCCGATCGTCGGAATCCTCATCGGTGGGGCTATGACGGCCACGACGCTCGCCGGCAAGCGTGCCCTCGATGCGCTGCGAACCCGCCATGGGGAGTATGAAGCCGCGCTGTCGATCGGCCTGCTCCCTCGCGACTCGGCCCTGCTCGTCGCCCGGGACGATGCCGCACTGGCGCTCGTCCCCGGCCTGGACCAGACCCGCACTGTCGGTCTGGTGACCCTTCCCGGCGCCTTCGTGGGCATGCTGCTGGGTGGCGCCTCGCCCCTTCAGGCTGCGGCCGTCCAGCTGGTGGTTCTGGTGGCTTTGCTACTGGTCCAGTCCATCGCGGTGTCGGTGACCGTCGAGCTCGTGGCACGGGGAAGCTTCAATGACAGGGTCGCTCAGCCCTTGACGTAGGAGAGCTTCTCCGAGACGAGACCGTCGCGGAACCGGATGACATCGACTCCGCGCACGTGCCCCTCGGATCCGTCGTCGTCGGTCCAGGTGAAGCGCCATCGAACGCAGGCCCGGTCACCGGATACAAAGATGTCCTCGTCGGTGAACTTCGGGTCCTTGGTGTCACCGAAGAGCCGCTCCCACACCGTTCGCACCGCGGCCTGGCCCTCGTGGCGTTGCCCGTCGGGTGCCGGTCCGGTCGACTCGAAGACGCAGTCGTCGGTCATCCTCGCCATGATCGCGTCGACGTCACCAGAACCGAATGCCGCCGAGAAACGGGCCAGGGCCGCATGACTGGGACCCCACCGGGCATCCCGGCCGAAGCCTGCGAGCAGGTCCGACTGCGGGTCACTCTCACCAGACGTTCGTGGCCCAACGACGCCGGCGGCGCGGTACGCCGACTCTCGTTCGGCGAACCAGGCTCCAACCTCGGCCACGAGCTCGGGGTCCATCGAGGTATCCCCGCCGGTCGCTGCCGCGAGGTCCCAGCCGTGGATCAGGTGGTCTGCGCACAGCTGACGGACGTACTCACCCATGTCCTCCTCGCCGTATGACAGCTGAACGCGGCCGCCACCGGGAACGACCTCGTCAACGACCGCCGTGGCCGCGTCCGCCGCAATCCGCGCCATCCCGAGAGGGTCTGCACCCAGCACGTCGCCATCGAACTGACCTCCGACCTCCTCGATCGTCTTGCCGCGCAACAGCGGCGCCGTCCAGAGCTCCTCACCGACCACGTGGTTAACCAGGTCGATTACCGACCAGTCCGCACACGGTGTCGGGTCGAACAACTGGTCGTCGGTGACTGCCGCAACACGCGCCGCCCAATGCTCGACGGCGCGCCGGTGCAATGCCGTCAGCTGCATGTCGCCCTCCATTCGTGGTGCCTTTGGTCCAACGTTCTCCCCATGATCGGGACCTCAGACCTCAGACTAAAAGCAATCCGGCACCGAGCACATCGGCAGCGCGGCGGCGTGGCGAGTGCGGAAGTCACAGCAAGATCCTACAAAGCGCTCACTGCTCATCGGTCAGGTCACTGGAGTACGACATGCCCCACACGGTGCCGACCCAGCCGCCTGACACAGTCGCGACCCACATGGGACACACCCAGTCAGACTGCGAGCTGGCGGTAGTCGACTGGCTCGGTGGTGTGGACCTGACCGGTGCGCCGGTCGACCCAGGTGCAGACCCCGTCAGGACTCATTGCCAGGGACCAGTGGCCGTGGGTCTTGAGGCGATGATGCCGGCGACACAGGCACGCCAGGTTTCGCAGGACCGTCGACCCGACGGGGAAGGGGATGACATGGTCGAGGTCGCAGAAACGGGCCGCGGTGGCGCAACCCGGGAAGCGACAGAGCACGTCCCGTTTGCGAATGGTCTTCGCTAGATGCCGGCCAGGATGGTAGGTCGTCGCGCCGGAATCGAGCAGCCACCCGGTGTCAGGGTCGATGACGAGCCGCCGAAACACCGTGTCGGGATCAGCCAGGATCGCCTCGATCGTCTCCGAGGTCAGGGTGCCCACCCGGTGGTCCAGAACCCCCACACTCGGCAGCCCCCTCAACAACCGCACCACGTTGGCATTCCCAACGTCCTGGTCGGCGTCGACCAGGACACCGGTGGAGTGGTCCTCCAACACCGAGTTACCAGCGCGAAGACCAGCAGGAACACCGCCGCCGGCAATCTGGTCGCCTCGAGAGGCCGAGCCCCTGCCACAGCTGGTGCACGAACCCGCCGGTGCCAGCGCGCCGGTGGCGAACCCGGCCGGCAACGCCAGGTCAACCACCGTGGAAACACTCACGTTGGCCAGAACAAGGTCCACCAGCGCGTCAGCCCGGGCCTGGCCCATCGTGGCGGCGACGTCCTCTTTGAGGTAGGTGACGGCGAGCTCCTCGATGGCCGCCCACACCTGGCGACCCTTGCCGGCATCGACCTCGGCCTCGAAGCGCATCAACCCCGGCAGGCCACTTGGACCGGCGAACACGAAGCGGGCCACTAGAGCCTCCTCGGCCTTCTGCGCGACCGCGGATGGGTCCGCCGCGGCGACAGCCTTGCGGGCGAGCTGACCCACCCTCGTCGAAGCCGTGTCCACGATCTTGGGAAAGAGCACCGCCTCCACCAACCCGCACACCAGCGGGTTGTCGGTAGGCACCTCGTCGACGACCTGCTGGGCCCGGTGCGGCTCCAGGTCACCAGCGCGCATCGCAGCCAACGTGGCCGGCAACAACTGGACCAGGGTCCGTGCGGTTTCGTATCGGCGCCCAGCCGAACGCGGGGAGAGCCGCAGACCCGGCGCCAGGTAGGACGGCATGAAGTCATGCTCATCGTTGGGCACGCCGTCCTGGAGCCGACGCCGGGCAGCGTTGATGCCACGTGGGTTGGTCCCATCGGTCAACGCCACTGCTGCCCACTCGACCTTGTCGATGTGGAGCTGCTCACCCTCGCGGCGCCCCCACGCCTCGATCGCCACCGCCTGGACCGCGGTCATGGCGCTGATCACACGCTGGGCCGCAGCCACCGTCGCTTCAGCGGACTCGGCATCCTCGGCGAGCAGCTCGAGGTCGGACAGACCCAGCAGGGACGCGGCCAGGTCGGCGACCTCGGCCGACCGAACCTGTTCCACTGTGATCCCCTGCATCCACTCACTCTAGTCGAACAAGCGTTCTACCGCAAGTCGAACATCACCAATTCCGTTACGCTACAAGCGAACCCACGGACACCCGACGAGGCCCCCATGCCACTCACGCAAGCTGGACGGGGTGGGGCCAACGGTGACATCTCCTACAGTGGGGCACTCCTGCATTGCGGTTTGGTGAGCAGTTCCGGCGAGCAGAGGAAAGCGGGATGAAGACGATCGGTGTTCTGGGCGGCATGAGCAGTGTCGCCAGCGCGGAGTACTACCGGCGGATCAACGAAGGTGTCAACGCACAGCTGGGCGGCCACGCCGCCGCGGAGCTGGTGCTCTACAGCGTGGATTTCGGTGTTATCGAAGGATTCATCCGCGACGAGCGCTGGGACCAGGCAGCGGAATACCTCACCGAGCGGGCACAACGGCTCGAGCGCGCCGGTGCGGAGTTCTTGGTCCTCGCCACGAACACCATGCATCGGGTGGCTGACGAGCTACAGAACGCCATCGGCATACCTCTGGTGCACATCGTCGACGCGACCGCAGACGTTGCCGCCGGCGACGGGGCGAGCACCCTGGGCGTGCTCGGCACGAAGCCCGTCATGGAAGCTGACTTCTACCGGAAGCGCTTCGCCGACATGGGGTTCGAGATCCTGGTCCCTGCAGAACGGGACCGCGATCTCGTGCACAGGGTCATCTTCGAGGAGCTGACGCGCGGGATCATCGACGACCGCTCCCGGGAGGAGTACCTGCGGATCATGGGCGACCTCGTCGCGCGTGGGGCGCAAGGCATCGTGCTCGGGTGTACCGAGATCAGCCTCCTCGTCGCGACGGAGGACATGCCCGGCACGGTGCTGTATGACACGACAGCCCTCCACGTCGAGCGCGCCGTGCGCATCAGTCTGGGACTGCACCCCCTCGTCACAGATCCGCTCTAGCGGCTGAGACGTGGGAGCCCACACAGTCAGCTGACACCGACCTGATCCATCAGGAAGGCGAGCTCCCACGCGTACTGTCTCCAGGCGTCGTACCGCCCGCTCTTGCCGCCGTGTCCCGCGACCATCTCGATCTTGAACAGAATCGGCCGCAGCGCAGGGTCACTCGTCACGGTCTCCCGCAATCGTGCAACCCACTTGGCTGGTTCGACAAAGCAGACGCGGGTGTCGTTGAGGCTCGTGGTCGCCAGGATGGCCGGATAGTCAACAGCCGCAACGTTCTCGTACGGCGTGTAGCCCTTCATGTGCCGGTAGACGTCCTCGTCGTGCAGCGGGTCACCCCACTCCTCCCACTCAGAGACCGTCAGCGGCATCGACGGGTCCAGCATCGTGGTGAGCGCGTCCACGAACGGCACTGCTGCATGAATCGCGCGAAAACGCCCGGGCGCAAGGTTGACGGCCGCGCCAATTAGCAACCCACCAGCCGAACCCCCCTCTGCGACAAGGCGATCCGGGGCCACCCATCCCGAGCTGACCAGGTGGTCTGCGCAGGCGACGAAGTCTGTGAAGGTGTTGGTCTTGTGCTCCATCTTGCCGGTGTCATACCACTGCCGGCCCATCTCGCCTCCCCCTCGGACATGGGCGATGGCATAGACGAACCCACGATCCAGCAGGGACAGGCGGGCCACCGAGAAGTACGGGTCTATGCAGATCTCGTAGGCGCCGTAGCCGTAGATCAGCCCTGGAGCCGTGCCGTCCGCGGCGACGTCGCGGCGATGCACCAGCGAGATCGGCACCATCGTTCCATCTGGGGCAGTAGCCCATTCACGGCACTGCTCGTAGTCGGCCGGGTCGTAGCCACCAAGAACAGGCTGCGCCTTGAGCACGGTGTACTGGCCCGTCAGGAGGTCGTAGTCCGAGATGGTCTTCGGTGTCACCATCGACTCGAACACGACCTGGAGGGCCGCCGTGTCATATTCCGGGTTGTTGCCGGTGCCGACGGAGTACAGCGGCTCGTCGAAGACAAGGTCATGTGCCGGGCCGAAACCGGATTCGAGCGATGGGTCGCGAGGGATCACCCGCAAAGCCGTCAAGCCATCGCGGCGAAGAGACACCACGGCATGAGACGCGAACGCCTCAACGTCGACCAGACGCTCCCCCGCCACGGCCTCGGCAAAGGGCGACCACTGTTCGTGACTTCGGGCGTCCAGCGGAGCCTGGGCCAGCTCGAAGTCGGGATGGTTCGCATTGTGGACGATCAACAGGCGGTCCCCGGCCGGCTCAACGTCGTACTCCACCCCGTCACGACGAGGTGCCACCACGGTCGGTATGCCGAGCGGGTCGGCCGCATCGAGCAGCAACACCTCAGAGGTCCGCTTGGAACCCACCTGGATGACGACCCACGCGTCGTCGCGAGAGGATCCGATGCCCATCCAGAAACGCTCGTCCGGCTCCTCGAACACCAGGACGTCCTGATCGGCGGTCACGCCGACCTCGTGACGCCAGACCTGGTGAGGGCGCCACGCCTCATCCACCCTGGTGTAGAAGACGTAGTGACCGTCCAGCGACCACACCGCGCCATAGCCGATCTCGGTGACGGCCTCGTCAATTACCTCGCCGCTCTCGATGTCCTTGATCCGCAAGGCAAATCGCTCGTCACCCTCAACATCGACGGCGTACGCGATCCGCTGTCCGTCTGGAGTCACCTCGAAGGCTCCGAGCGAGAAGAACTCGTGTCCCTCCGCCTCGAGGTTGCCGTCCAGTAGCACCTGCTCGCCCTCCGGGGCGATCCCCGGCTCCAGCTGGGGCCGCCCACGATCCGCCGTGAGACGAACGCGACACTGTGCGGCGTACTGCTTGCCTTCGAATGTGCGCGAGTAGTACCACCAGCCCCGGTAGGCCACCGGCACGGACAGGTCAGTCTCCTGTGTCCGCGACCGGATCTCGTCAAAGACGCAGGTCCGCAACGGTTCCAGATGGCTGGTCATGGCCTCGGCGTAGGCATTCTCGCCCTCGAGATGGGCAACAGCCTCAGGATCGTCCTTGTCGCGCATCCACTCAAACGGGTCGAAGACCCGATCCCCGTGGTGCTCACGGACGTGATCGACATGCTTCGCGCTGACAGGCCTGACGGTACTCACGCAGGCACGCTATCCGACGAGCTGTCCGACCCGCTGCACCGGCGGACTCAGATCAGGCAGGACGGCCCGAGCAGAGCTTTCAGGTCACCGAACAACGCCGAGGAAGCGGTGACCCGGAGCGAGTCGTCGAGCCGCATCAGCACCGAGCGCCCGGGCTGGGTGAGCTTGACGTGGACCTCGGTGACTCCGGGGTGCTCGGTCAGCACCCGCCTGATCCGCTCGGCCACGCCGTTGGTGGCTCTGGACAAAGGCAGCGTCACGACAACCGGCCCGCGCGGCCCCTCCTTGATGTCGGGCAGGGTGAGCTCCTGGGCGAAGATCGTCGGTGTCTCGTCGCGGCGGTTGAGACGCCCGCGCACGACGCACACGACGTCATGGCCGAGCATGGTGGAGACGGTCATGTAGGCCGAGGGGAAGAAGAGACACTCGATCGCGCCGTCGAGGTCCTCGACGGTGGCGATGGCCCAGAGATCGCCTTTCTTCGTACGTTTGATCTGCAACCCGGTGATCAGACCGGCGATGGTCACGTTGGCCCCGTCAGGCTTGCTGTCGTCGCCGGTGAGCGAGGCGATCGAGGTGTCGGCATGTTGGGTGAGGATGTGTTCGATGCCGAACAGCGGGTGATCGGAGACGTAGAGACCGAGCATCTCGCGCTCGAAGGCCAGCAGCGTCGACTTGTCCCACTCGATCGTCGGGATCGGCGGCATGGCCAGCAGTGACAACGAAGGACCCCCACCGCTGCCGTCACCACCATCGGCAGCACCGTCGGAGCCGCCGCCGAAGCCGAAGTCCGCGAACAGCGAGTCCTGGCCGATGGCCTCTTGCTTCTTCTCGTCCACCAAGGCGTCGACGTAGGCCTCATGGACCCGCACGAGACCCTGGCGAGTGTGCTGCAACGAGTCGAAGGAGCCACCCTTGATCAGCGACTCGATCGTCCGCTTGTTGCACACGACGGCGGGGGCCTTGCGCAGGAAGTCCTCGAAGGAGACGAACCGGCCTTTCTGCTCACGCGCGGCCACGATCGCCTCGACGACGTTATGCCCCACATTGCGGATGGCAGCCAGACCGAACCGGATGTCGGTGCCGACCGCGGTGAAGTTTGCCGAGCTCTCGTTAACGTCCGGGGGCAGGACCTTGATGCCCATCCGCCGGCACTCGTTGAGATAGAGCGCCGACTTGTCCTTGTCATCGCGCACGCTGGTCAGGACCGCAGCCATGTACTCGGCGGGGTAGTTGGCCTTGAGGTAGGCGGTCCAGTACGAGACCAGGCCGTAGGCCGCGCTGTGGGCCTTGTTGAACGCGTAGTCGGAGAAGGGGACCAGGACGTCCCACAGGGCCTTGATGGCAGCCGGGCTGAAGCCGTTGGCCACCATCCCCGCCTCGAAGCCCTTGTACTCGGCGTCCAGCACCGAGCGCTTCTTCTTGCCCATGGCCCGGCGCAGCAGGTCGGCCTTGCCGAGGGTGTAGCCGGCCAGCTTCTGGGCGATCTCCATGACCTGTTCCTGATAGACGATCAGGCCGTAGGTCGTGCCGAGCAGCGGCTCCAGCGCCTGGGCGAGGTCCACGTGCGGGTAGGAGATCTCCTGCTGGTGGTTCTTGCGCAGCGCGTAGTTGGTGTGCGAGTTCGCGCCCATCGGACCGGGCCGGTAGAGCGCGCCGACCGCGGAGATGTCCTCGAAGTTGTCGGGTTTCATCAGGCGCAGCAGGGCCCGCATCGGCCCGCCGTCGAACTGGAAGACACCGAGGGTGTCACCGCGGCCCAGCAGCTCGTAGGTGGCCGGGTCGTCCAGGGTCTTGCTCAACGCGTCGAGGTCGATCTCGTCGCCGCGGTTGCTGCGCACGTTGATCAGCGCGTCGTCCAGAATGGTCAGGTTGCGCAGGCCTAGGAAGTCCATCTTGACCAGGCCGAGGGCCTCGCAGCTCGGGTAGTCGAACTGGGTAATGATCTGGCCGTCCTGCTCGCGGCGCATGATCGGGATCAGGTCGAGCAGCGGCTCGCTGGACATGATGACGCCCGCCGCGTGCACGCCCCACTGACGCTTCAGGCCCTCGAGACCCAGCGCGGTCTTGACGACCTCCTGGGCCTGAGGGTCCTCGTCGTGCACCTGACGGAACGCGGCAGCCTCGGCATAGCGTTTGTGCTGGGGGTCGAAGATGCCGGACAGCGGCACGTCCTTGCCCATGATCGCCGGGGGCATCGCCTTGGTGAGCTTCTCGCCCATCGAGAACGGGAAGCCCATCACCCTCGAGGCGTCCTTGACCGCCTGCTTGGCCTTGATCGTGCCGTAGGTGACGATCTGGGCGACCCGCTCCTCGCCATACTTCTCGGTGACGTAGTGGATCACCTCACCGCGACGTCGCTCGTCGAAGTCGATGTCGAAGTCGGGCAGTGAGGCACGCTCGGGGTTGAGGAACCGCTCGAAGATCAGCCCGTGCTTGAGCGGGTCGAGGTCGGTGATCTCCATCACATAGGCGCACATGGACCCCGCGCCCGAACCACGGCCCGGTCCGACCCTGATGCCGTTCCTCTTGGACCAGCCGATGAAGTCGGCGACGACCAGGAAGTAGCCCGGGTAGCCCTTGGAGACGATCACCTCGGTCTCGTATGCCGCCTGCGTGCGGACCGCGTCGGGGACCCCCTCCGGGTAGCGCACGTGCAGGCCGCGCTCGACCTCCTTGATGAACCAGGAGGTCTCATCCTCACCCTCGGGGCACGGGAAGCGAGGCATGTAGGCGCCCTCGTTCTCGGTGAAGCTCACATCGCACCGCTCCGCGATCAGCAGCGTGTTGTCGCAGGCCTCGGGCAGCTCTCGCCACAGGTGACGCATCTGCTGCGGGCTCTTGAGGTAGAACTCGTCGGCGTCGAACTTGAACCGGTTCGGGTCCATCAGGGTCGAGCCGGACTGGACGCAGAGCAGGGCCGCATGGGCCTTGGCGTCCTGCGCCTTGGTGTAGTGCAGGTCGTTGGTCGCCAGCAGCGGCAGGTCGAGGTCCTTGGCCAGGCGCAGCAGGTCCTTCATGGTCCGGCGCTCGATCTCGATGCCGTGGTCCATGAGCTCGCAGTAGAAGTTCTCCGCGCCGAAGATGTCCCGGAACTCGGACGCCGCCTCGACCGCCTCGCGGTACTGCCCCTGGCGCAGCCGGGTCTGGATCTCTCCTCCGGCACAACCCGTCGCGCCGATGAGACCCTCGCCGTAGGTCGCCAGCAGCTCACGGTCGATCCGGGGCTTGAAGTAGTGACCCTCCAATGAAGCCAGCGAGCTCATCCGGAAGAGGTTGTGCATGCCCTCGGTGGTGTGCGCCAGCAGCGTCATGTGGGTGTAGGCGCCCGAACCGGAGACGTCGTCACGGCCGCCGTCACCGAACTTGACCCGGGTCTTGTCCGTGCGGTGCGTGCCCGGCGTGAGGTAGGCCTCGAGGCCGATGATCGGCTTGATCCCGTGCTTCTTGGCCTTGGACCAGAACTCGTAGGCCCCGAAGATGTAGCCATGGTCCGTCGTGGCCAGGGCCGGCATACCCATCTGAGCCGCAGTCTCGAACAGCTCGTCGATGCGGGCGGCGCCATCGAGCATGGAGTACTCGGTGTGCACGTGCAGGTGGACGAAGCTCTTGTCGGAGGCTGGCTGGGATGACATTGGCAGTGAGTCTATGCGCCTCAAGAGGCGTGACTCGTATGCCGTGCCGTGGGCCCCCGCGACAGCTTCGTCTGGGCGATTTCGGGCGGCAACCTGGCCGAGAGCTAACCGCTGATCCGGTCCAGGGCCGTCTGCAGATCCGCCGGGTAGGGGCTGCGGAAGTCGACGCGCTCGCCGGTTCCGGGGTGGACGAACCCGAGGCCCACCGCATGAAGCCACTGGCGTTCGAGGCCGAGCCTCTTGGCCAGCGCCGGGTCGGCACCGTAGGTCAGGTCGCCGGCACAGGGATGGCGCAGGGCTGCGAAGTGCACCCGGATCTGGTGGGTGCGGCCCGTCTCGAGATGGACCTCCACCAGCGAGGACGACCTGAAAGCCTCGATGACCTCGTAGTGGGTGACGCTCGCCTTGCCGCTGGCCAACACCGCAAACTTGTAGTCGTGGTTGGGATGGCGGCCGATCGGGGCGTCGATCGTGCCCTGCAGCGGATCGGGCAGGCCCTGGACCAGGGCGTGGTAGGTCTTGTCGACCGTGCGCTCCTTGAAGGCACGCTTGAGCGCGGTGTAGGCGTGCTCGCTCTTGGCGACCACCATGAGTCCGCTGGTGCCCACGTCGAGACGGTGGACGACGCCACGGCGCTCCTCCGCACCTGATGTCGAGATGCGATAGCCAGCGCCTGCCAGCCCGCCGATCACGGTGGGACCGGTCCAGCCGACGCTGGGATGGGCGGCCACGCCAACAGGCTTGTCCACCACCACCAGATCGTCGTCGTCATGGATTATCGCCATTCCCGGTATGGGTTCGGCCACCACGGTGAGCCCGGGTGAGGAGTGCGGCTCGGGTAGGGCGACCTCGAGCCAGGCACCCGCGGCAACGCGGTCCGACTTGCCGACGGCACGTTGGTCGATCGTCACCGCACCGGCGGCGGCCAGGTCTGCGGCCTTGGTGCGGGACAGGCCGAACAGGCGCGCCAGCGCAGAGTCGACGCGTTCGCCTTCGAGGCCGTCCGGAATCGACAGAGAACGGACATCAGACATCGGGGGCCATCTCAGCCACGTTCTTGGGAGGCTCCGAGTGGCGAGGCTCCGGCTCGGAAGACGGCGGTTCGGGGGCTTCGTGCTTGGGCTTGTGCTCAACAACACGGGTGCCATCGACATTGACGCCACGAAAGGCCAGCAGCGCGATCAGGACGGCGGACGTGACGATCGCGGAGTCGCCGATGTTGAAGATGGGAAAGTGTGGCAGCTGGAGGAAGTCAACGACGTGTCCGCGGCCCGGCCCGGGCGCACGGAACATGCGGTCGGTCAGGTTGCCCAGCGAGCCGCCGAGCAGGAGCCCCAGTGCCATGGCCCAACCCCGGCTGCCAAGGCGTCGTGCGGTGATCACGATGAACACGATGACGGCGCAGGCAATTGCGGTCAGGATCCAGGTCGAACCGGTAAGGATGGAGAAAGCAGCACCGGGGTTGCGGGTCAGGTTCAGCTGGAGAACCGTTCCGAACAGCTCGCGCGGTTGATCCGGCTGGAGGTTCGCGGCGACCCAGGCTTTGGTCAGCTGGTCGGCGATGTACACCAGCGCAGCCGACGCAATCAGCATGGCGAACAGCAGTCGTCGTGGTGTCGATCGTGCGTTGGTGGGTTCGTTCGGGGGTGATGAAGGGATCAGCGGCGCTCCTGCTTGGACTTGCATGGCACACATAGCGTCGCACGCGGGAAGGCCAGAAGACGATTCTTGCCTATCGGATTGCCACAGGACTCGCAGATCCCGTAGCTGCCGTGGACGATCCGCTCGAGGGCATGCTGGCTCTGTTCGTACATCTCGCGGGCGTTGTTGGCCAACGAGATCTCCTGCTCGCGCTCGAAGGTCTTGGTGCCGGCGTCGGCCTGGTCATCGCCCGCGCCGTCACCGGCGTCGCGCATGAGTCCGGCCAGGGCGTACTCGGCCTCCTCGATCTCGGCGCCCAGCCGGGCGACGTCAGCCTCCAATGCGGTGCGAACCACACGGAGCTCCGTGGCTGTCCACGGCGTCTCGTCCTTGCGGACCCGCATGCGCTGCGTTCTCTCGGTGGAGCTGCTCGCGGCGATCTTGTGTGTTCGCAACGGCGCTGCGGCAACAGGCGCTTTGGGCTGGGCTGGTCCCGACGGCTTCCGGGTGGCGCTGCGGGCGGTTGGCGAGGTCGCGGCTTTGGCTGTCGTCCTGGCGGTGCCCTTAACCGTGGCCCTGCTCGCGCCCTTGACTGCAGCGGTTCTGGCGGTGCTCTTGGTCGCAGTTGGCTTGGCTGCGCCCTTGACCGTGGCTCGGCTCGCGCGCTTGACCGCAGCGGTCTTGACCGCCGACGTCTTGGGAGTGCTCTTCGTCACAGTGCCGCGAGTCGGCGTTGACCGGGCAGGCGCAACCTTCTTCGCAGCTGCTGACGCCGTTGCTGTGCGTGACTTCTCCGCCGTCTTCTTGGCAGCCGTCTTTCTGGCGGTGCTCCTCGAGGAGGCGGCGGCCTTGAGTACCGCCCCACCGTTCTTCGCCGTCATCGCCTTCTTCACAGCCATTCTCAGCCCCTCCAAGGTGGCACCGGATCGCCCGCACAAAAGCAGACAGGTGGCGTGAGGATATGGCCATCCTGTCCAAGACTCAACATAGAAACGCCGCTGCGCCTCCGGTTAGTCCCACAGAGGCTACCTCTCGCGATCGTCAGCACCCCCCGTTTCACGCACAACGGGGGCGCCAACCTGCATGGTTGGCGCCCCGCTGTGTTCAAGCGGCCCACGAGTAGACCACCTGATGTCAACTATCTCTACTGCGTGTTCTGCTGGCCCCCGCCGCTCTGGCTGGCGTCGTTCTGAGCGCCGTCACCGTTGCCCTGGTTGCCGCCCTCGCCGTCACCCTCGACGACTCCGTTGCCCACGCCAGTGTGGTCCAGCTCGAGCAGCTGGCTCTCGAGATAAGACTTCAGCCTGGCGCGGTAGTCGCGTTCAAAGGTGCGCAGCTCGTTGATCTTCTTCTGCAACATGTCGCGGTCGCGGCTCAGCTCCTGAAGCACCGTGGCCTTCTTCTGCTGCGCCTCGGCGACCATGCCGGTAGAGCGCTCGCGCGCCTCCGTGATCATCTGCTCGTGCCGCGAACTTGCCTCAGCGATCAGCGCGTTGTGCTTGGTCTGACCAGCCGAAAGGAGCTCATCGTGCTTGGTCTGACCAGCCGACAGGAGTTCCTGCTGCTTCAGCGCAGACTCGCCAATCAGCTTGTCGTGGTGAGCCTGCCCCTCGCTGATCAGTCGCTCACGGGTGGTCTCACCTTCGGCGACGTACTCCTCGTGCAGCTTCTGTGCCAGGGCCAGGACACCTGCCGCCGCCTTGTGACCATCGTCGCCTGTTGCGACCGGTGCAGAGGCAGCGAACGAGGTCTTGGCAACCTTGTCTGCGGCCTCCTTGGCTTCCCTGGCCGTCTTGACCCGCTCTGCGGCTTGAGCCTCTGCCAGTTCCGCATCGGACTTCGCCTTGGCGATGCGAGCGACTGCGTCCTTCTCAGCCTGCTCAGCGGACACCTTGGCAGCCGCGATCTTGTCCTTGGCCTCGCGCTCGGCGGCCGCGGTGGAAGCCGCTGCAGCTGCACGCTGGGCGTCATACTCACGCTGCGCCGCGGCAAACTCGGCCGCGCCGTCCTTCTTGTCGCCCTGTGGCCTGGCCTCGACACGAACAGCGCCGGCAACCGCCGCAGCGCTGACCGCCGCCCCTGTGCTCGCGGCCATGCCCTTACTTTCCTGGCAGGCCTTGAGCTGCACGCGCAGGTCTTCGTTGTCGCTGGTCAGGCGACGTAGCTCGACGACGATTTCGTCCAGGAAGTCGTCTACCTCTTGTTCGTCGTAGCCACGACGGAACTGAGTCGCGGTGAAATTCTTGTTGAGAACATCCTCAGGCATGAACGCCATATAGTCACCTCGGTCGAGCCGGTCACGGGCCGCACCACTCTATAGCGAAAACCCGTTGGGTCAGCACGGAGGGCGGGGATCTGTTGGTTAGTCACCGATCAGGGTGACTGTAGGAGATGCCATCTCAAAGTCACAACTGCTGCAACAACGAGGTGGTCATGGACACTGCCAGAATCAGCACCAGAAAGGCCAGATCAAGGCGAATCGACCCCAACGACAATGGCGGGATCAGACGGCGCAGGAACTTCAGCGGCGGGTCGGTGACCGTGTAGACGCCTTCGGCAAAGAACAAGATCGGCCCGCGAGGTCGCCATTCGCGCGCCAGCACCTGGACCCAGTCCAGGACAAGACGACAGATCAGGGCGACGAAGAACAGGTTCAGGACCAGTAGTAGAACGGAGATCACGCCACCCAGCATGACGGTGTTGTCTGAGAGTCGACTAATCAGGTACGGAAGAAGTCCTGATCAGCTCTGGTTGAAGAAGCCTCGAGTGGCAGCCTTGGGGGGCTCCGCCTCGCTTGCCGTTACCTCTACGTGGGCCGGCGACAGGAGGAATACTTTGCTGGTGACCCGCTCAATGGATCCGTGCAGACCGAAAACCAGGCCAGCGCCGAAGTCGACAAGCCGCTTGGCATCTGCGTCGTCCAGGTCGGTGAGGTTCATGATCACCGGCGTGCCATCGCGGAAGTTCTCGCCGATGTTCTTGGCTTCGTTGTAGGTGCGAGGATGGATCGTCGCGATGCGATTCAGCGCACCGACCTCAACATCTCGAACAACACGAGCGACGGGGGTGCGGTGCGGCAGGCTCGTCACGGCAGCGGATCGTTCCTCGCGAACGGCAGTCTCGTGGTGATCCGACTCGTCGAAGTCGTCGTACCCGTCGTAGTGCTCGTCTTCCTCGGCCAGGCCGAGGTACACCATGGTCTTGCGCAGTGCCCCAGCCATCGCGAGCTCCTTAGCCACGTTCCGAAATGTCGTCTGACGGTGAATGCCATCCGGCGTGAGTGTTCGGCTCAAAACTACCCAACGGGCGGGCGGGAACCGAGGATTGCGCTGCCGACACGCAGGTGTGTCGCACCGTTCGCAACGGCTGCTTCCAGATCGGCACTCATCCCGGCGGAGATCCAGGTGGCTCCCGGATGATCGGCACGGACGGCTCGCGCCACGGCGGCCAGCTCTTCGAAGGCCTCCCCCGGGTCGACTCCCAGCGGCGCCACCGCCATGAGTCCACGAAGCCCCAGATGTTGCGCAGCAGCAATGCTGTTCGCGAGCTCGCCAACAGCATCAGGCGGTATGCCGCCGCGCCCTGACCCAGCCACCTCTCCGGTCAGACTGACCTGGACGAGCGCACCGATCTCACGACCTGCAGTCGCGGCGGCGTGGTCGAGGGCGCGAACCAGCTTGACCCTGTCGACGGAGTGGACCGTATCGACGTACGTGGCCAGCGAGCCGGCCTTGTTGGACTGCAGCTGACCGATGAAGTGGAGCCGCACGCGCTGACGAACCTCGTCCGTCAGAGCGCTGATCTTGGCCGAAGCCTCCTGGTCCCGGTTCTCCCCGATGTCCGTCACGCCAAGCTCGCACAACAGCTCAATGTCTGAGGGAGGGAAGTACTTCGTGACCACAATCAGCTGAACGTCTGCGCGCGAACGGCCGGCCGCCCGGCAGGCCGCAACAATGCGTTCCTCGACCTGCGCGAGACCGGCGGACAGCTCGTCATGACGCGTTGCTCGGTCCTGGCCGGAGGTCATACCTGTCCTTTGCCGTGGTGATGTTCTTCATTGTGACCATCGAGATTGTGACCATCGAGCTCATGGTGAGCATCGAGCAGGCGGACGACCCCGGCGCAACGGCCGGTACGGTTACGGCGACGATAGGAAAACAGCCCTTCGGACTCGCGACTACAGCCCGCAATCCATTGCACCGCAACGGATCTGGCCCGCAGCTGTTCGACGACGCCGGCCGCAACGTCGATCGCCGGGGTCCCCCGCCATGAGATGGCAGAGGCAACCGGGCTGATCCTCGCCGCCTGCGCCCTCATCTCCTCCGGCACCTCATAGCAGCGCCCGCAGACCGACGGACCGACAGCTGCGCTGATGGAACTGGCCCCCAGGTCGGTCATCGCGTCAACAACTCGGCTGACGATGCCCGACATCATCCCGGGACGTCCGGCATGCACCGCAGCGGCCACGCCAGCGATCGGGTCGACCAACAGCACGGGAGTGCAGTCAGCGACCAGCACGGCCAACGCGAGGGCGGTCGATGTGGTCACGAGGGCGTCCGCCTCGGGTAGCTCGCCCTGCCATGGCCCGTCAACCACGACGACCTGCGAGCCGTGACGTTGGTTCATGAACAGCAGCCGTTCGCGCCCGACACCAAAGGCGTTGGCCACCAATGTGCGGTTGGACTCGACCGCGATCGGGTCGTCGCCCACATGCCCACCGAGATTCAGGGTGGCGAAGTCCCCCGCGCTCGACCCGCCTTGCGTCGAGGTGAACCCCCAGTCGACACCGCGACCATCGGTCGCCGGGACCCGCTCACGCCAATGGAACACGCGCTCACGCTAGCCGAGCCATGTCCGCCCCGTTGGACCTGCCCTACATGATAGAGGCCGAGGTTGGCGCCTGCTCGCAGGCACCGGACGTGACGTCACAGCGGACCTCGATGCCGGTGGCAGGCTGGTCCTGCGGCGGTTCGGCCGGGAATACGGGGGTGAGGACGTGGGTGGAGTCCTCCCAGTGCGCGAACGAGAACGAGATCGCCAGATTGTTCATCAGCTCCGGTCCAACGCGCCCAGTGACCAGGTCGACGACTGTTGACCCGACCACTGCGCGCCGGCCGTCCGGACTCACAGTCCAGCCGTTTTCCGCTCCGCAGGTCAGCACCGGGCCCATCTGCTTGCTGCTGAGTGTGTAGAGGTGAAGGCAGGAACCGGCGCCCACTTTGCCGGGTACGACCAGCAGTCGATCCGGATCCGTAGGCATGACCGAAGCGCTCACCACTGGTGGGATCTCGGGCTCTGAGCTCGCGCCAGGTTTCCACAGCCAGGACCGACTGGTGCCAGCGCTGTCTGACAACAGCAACCCCTGCGTGGTCCAGCCCAGCAACCTTGTCGACTCAGGTTCGGTGTGGCTCGTCGTCGTGCCTTGCTGTGACAACGATGCGATGACGATGTGAACCGGGGCGCCGAGGCGCAGGCTGACCTCGGCGATCGCGAACTTCTTGCCGGAAGGGTCAACCGCCAGACCGTCGAATGCTCCCTTGTGCAGCTTCTTGAGGCTTCCGTCAGGGCGGATGAGGTAGAGAGCCTGGTCGGGGTCAGGGCCACCGCCCGTGAACCCGTTGGAGTGGGCAGCGACCAGGAGCCCTTCAACCGACGACGTGAGGTCGAAAGCAAAACTGGTGTCCGCCGGCAGGGTCACCTCATGATCGGCCGTCACCACCACGACCCTTGATGTCGGGTCCTGAACGGCTCCTCGCCTTTCTGCGCGCGGGAGGAAGCCAACCGGCGGGCCCACGGGAAGCTGACCCGCAAGGGTCCACAGCGGATCTCCGGGTGCGGTCTTCGTGGCCGTGGCGGAAGACGTGGCGGACGGGGAGGGCGCGCCCCTGTTCGCGGGTGCCGGGCTTGGCGCGTGCCGGCCAACGGGCCCGAGGAGGACAGCGGCGACCGCGACCAAAGCGACGACCCCAGTGGTGCTCCACCCGAGGGCAAGGCGGCGACTGCGGGCCAACCGTCCCTTCTGGAGAACCCGCGCGGTCAGACCAGGAATGGGCTGCGCGTCATTCTCGCGACTGTGCAGCGTCTCGGTCAGCAGACGCGTCAGCTCGTCACTCATCGCGGCTCCTCCATCAGTGCCTTGCGCGTGGGGCTCTCAGCGGGCATCCGCTCGCGCAGTCGTGCCAACCCCCGGGAGAGCTGGCTCTTCACGGTCCCTGTCGTGCAGCCCAGCACCCGCGCGATCTCTGCTTCGCTGAGATCCTCATAGAACCGAAGTACAAGCACCGCTCGCTGTCGCGGGCCCAACGTGGCCAGGAGCAACCAGAGCTCGTCCCGCTCATCGACCGGCAAGCCCTCACGGACACTGAGGTGATCGCGAACAGCGCGCTCTGTCGGCTCGACGCCGAAGATCTCACGCCGGGCCGGACGCCGCCACCACGACAGTTGCGTGCGTGTCATGACCGTACGTGTGTAGGCCTCCAGCGCGCCTCGGTCCCGGATGCTGTTCCACGAGAGGTAGACCTTGATCAGCGAGTTCTGCAGGAGGTCCTCGGCCAGATCATGATCACCGGTGAGGAGGTAGGCGAACCGCAACAAGGACCCGGAACGGGCATCAATGAATGCGCCCAGGTCCTCAGCCCGCTCGTCCATCCGCCCTCCCCGTCTGACGCGAATGTAAAGGTTGCACAAGAAGGACGCCACTCGACCCCCGCGAGGTTGCACGGATGCAGGTCAGACATGCCAAGAGGCGGCCGGCCCGAAGGCTGACCGCCCCATTGGGCTTTGTCCTGGGCTACTTCAGGAAGTCAGGCACATCGAGGTCGTCGTTGTCGTCGAAGGTGACGGTGCGCGGCGGCTTGACCACCGGCTCCTGCAGGTGGGCAGGAGCCGTGGCTGGGTGAGAGGCGCCGTTGGGAGTGTGTGCAGGTGACACCTGAGCTCCAACGGGCACCTGGTCGTGTCGCACCGCAAGCTCAACCTTCTGTGCAGGCTGGCCGAAACGAGCCTGCGTCGACGAGCCGGCCGTCACGGTCGGGCGCTGGGTCGAGCCGGCGATCTGGCCGAGCGCGCGGTCGTCGTTGCGACGAACCGGTCCACCACCGTCGAAGCCGGCAGCGATGACCGTCACCCGCACCTCGTCACCAAGGGCGTCGTCTATCACTGCACCGAAGATGATGTTGGCCTCGGGGTGGGCTGCCTCTTGAACGAGACGCGCAGCCTCGTTGATCTCGAAGAGCCCGAGGTCGGAACCGCCCTGGATCGACAAGAGCACGCCATGAGCGCCATCGATGCTGGCTTCGAGCAGCGGCGAGGAGATCGCCAGCTCGGCAGCCTGGACGGCACGGTCGTCGCCGCGAGCCGAGCCGATGCCCATGAGAGCTGAGCCTGCGCCCTGCATCACGGCCTTGACGTCAGCGAAGTCGAGGTTGATCAGGCCAGGGGTGGTGATCAGGTCGGTGATGCCCTGGACGCCGGACAGCAGAACCTGGTCTGCGCTGCGGAAGGCATCGAGCATGCTGACCGCGCGGTCGCTGATCGACAGCAGCCGGTCGTTGGGGATCACGATGAGGGTGTCGACCTCTTCTCGGAGGCTGGCAATACCGGTCTCGGCCTGGTTGGCGCGGCGGCGGCCCTCAAAGGTGAAGGGTCGGGTGACGACGCCGATGGTGAGTGCGCCGATCGCCTTGGCGATCTTGGCCACGACGGGTGCGCCACCGGTGCCGGTGCCGCCGCCCTCGCCTGCCGTCACGAAGACCATGTCAGCGCCCTTGAGCACTTCTTCGATCTCCTCGGAGTGGTCCTCGGTGGCCTTCTTGCCAACCTCGGGATCGGCGCCTGCTCCAAGACCGCGGGTCAGCTCACGGCCGACGTCGAGCTTGACGTCGGCGTCGCTCATGAGCAGGGCTTGGGCATCGGTGTTGATGGCGATGAACTCCACGCCTTTGAGACCGACTTCGATCATCCGATTGATTGCGTTGACACCGCCTCCGCCAATGCCGACGACCTTGATAACGGCCAGGTAGTTCTGCGGTGCTGCCACGTCGGTGGGCCTTTCGTGAGACGTTCTGCTCGAGTCACTGGTGGTTTGCTGCGGGCATCGTACGCGACGCAGCCTGCGTGAAATTTCTCTCAATGTTAACTAGAGGTTTATAGTTATCTCTAGCGCTTCCACTGGTGACGGTAGGGCCTGGGACCGCCTCGATCAAACATGTGTGCGGCGTGTCGGGCTGGTCATCTCGTCACGGGGGTGTTCGGTGCGCTGACGTCGATCGTCCGGAAGCCTTTGTGCTTCAACAGGGCCGTCAGCACCTTGACCTTCAGCTCAGGTTCGGACGCTCCTCCCCACACCACGGTGATCGCGCCCAGTCTGAGGGTGACCATGTTCGCTCCCGAGACGATGACGTCGGTGACCCGTCCCCGTTGTTCCGGCAAGAGGGCTCGCAAGACAGCGATACCGGCCAGCAGGGAGTCCTTGGCAGGTGGATTTTCGACTGTGTCTACGAGTGGGACACCCTTGGGCGGGGCGCTCACCGTTGCATAGGCAACCCCCTCAGCATCCACAACCTTTACTTGACCTTGAGGGTTTCTCGCTGCCAAGACCGGCACTCTGGGGCTCGCCGTGATCACGACGGTGCTGGGCCAGGAGAGTCCGACCGAGACCTCAGCCAGCGTTGCCGTCGCCATGACCCGGCGGGCGATCGATGCCGTATCGATCCGCGCCATGGGCGTGCCCATCGGGACGGCGGCCCGGCGGGCGATCTCGCTAATGGAACCGGGAGGCACTCCCTCCACCCTCACCGATCGGGTCGCCAGGACAGGGCTGTACTCCACCAGCCAGAATCCCCCTGCCATCAGGGCGACGCCACCGGCCAACCAAGCCGTCAGGAGCCAGGGCCGACGCCGGACGTGTGCAGCCCGGGCGGCGAACCTGGTCCGCGAGGACGACAGTCCCAACGGACGTCGCGCAGAGGTTCGCCGGACCCGCATCACCCGGCCGGCGCGAGAGCCCAAGGGGCTCACTGCTGTCCCGCGGGAACGGCGGTCGGATCGGATCCCTGGCTCAGGAGACGCAGGATCTCGGGGCCGATCATGGTGACGTCCCCGGCGCCAGCGGTCACCACCAGATCACCGGGGATGGCGATCTGCGCAACCAGGGGTGCGACCTCGGACCAAGACGGCACGAAACGCACGGCATCGGGGGCGTGGCCGTCCCCACGCGCGAGAACCAGCCGGTCTGCAATCAAGGCGCCACTCACGCCCGGCAGGGGGTCCTCCCTGGCGCCGTAGACGTCCATCACGATGACGACGTCCGCCGGCGCCAGCGCCGTGGCCAGCTCTGCCGCGAAGTCGCGCGTCCGGGAGAAGAGATGCGGCTGGAACACCACGATCAGTCGTCCGGGGGCGGCAAGGCTCAAGGCCGTCTCGACGACCGCAGTGACTTTGCCGGGGTTGTGGGCGTAGTCGTCGACAACCCGCACACCCGCCGCCTCGCCCTTGGGCTCGAACCTGCGCCGAGTGCCGGTGAAGCCGGCCAGGCCTTCCAGAACGCTGGCGGGCTCTTGGCCCAGTCCTTCCGTGGCGGCGACGAATGCGGCGGTTGCGTTGAGCAGGTTGTGCCGACCCGGCATGCCGACGTCGAGTCGAACCACGACCGAGCCGACGTGCAGCTGTGCATGCGATCGCAGCCCCTTGCCGCCGAGCTCAGCTAGCCTCACCTCGGCATCGGCTGCCAGGCCGTAGGTGATCACCCGGGTGCCGGCTGCCCTGGCCACCTCAGCCAACGCGCGTGAACCCTGGTCGTCCGCACAAGCCACCAGCAGACCATGAGGCTGCACGGTGGCGGCGAAGCTGACATAGGCAGCCTGGACCGCTTCGAACGTCTCGTAGAAGTCGAGGTGGTCAGGTTGAACATTGGTCACGATGGCCACCTCGGGCTGATAGACGAGGAACGACCCATCGCTCTCGTCGGCTTCGGCCACGAAGATATCGCCCGCACCGTGGTGGGCGTTGGTGCCATGTTTGGCCAGCTCGCCTCCGATCGCGAACGACGGATCGAGTCCACAGCTCTGCAGCGCCACCGTCAGCATCGAGGTGGTGGTGGTCTTGCCGTTGGCGCCCGCGACCGCGACCCTGCGACTCCCCCGCATCACCGATGCCAGAGCCTGCGACCGGTGAAGCACCCGGAGCCCGCGCGAGCGAGCCTCTCGGAGCTCGGCGTTGTCCTCTCGGATGGCAGAGGAGATGACGACGGTGTCGACGCCCTCAAGGTGGGCGACGTCGTGGCCGATGTGGACCACGGCCCCCTCCGCGGCCAACGCGGCGAGGACCGGGGACTCCTTGGCGTCGCACCCGGTGACCGGTATCCCCTGAGCCAGCATCACCCGGGCCACGCCAGACATCCCGGCGCCCGCGATGGCGATGAAGTGGACCGCCCCCAGACTGCCGGCCGCTGGAACCTCTGTGGTGAAGTCGAAACGCGATGAGGTCATCGCTCGCCTCGCGAACGCGCTGCCAGGACAACCAGATCGGCCAGTCGCTCATCGGCCTCACGCTCTCCGATGTCGGCTGCAGCCTCTGCCATCGCGTACAGCCGGGACTTATCGGTGACCAGTGGCATCAGCGTCTCGTCAATCCATCGCGGGGTCAGGGAGGAGTCGTCGACCAGGATGCCGCCGCCCGCAGCGACGACATCTGCCGCATTCAACCGCTGCTCGCCGTTGCCGATCGGTAACGGAACGTAGACCGCAGGTAGCCCGACTGCAGTCAGCTCGCAGACCGTGTTGGCGCCGGCGCGGGCGACCACGAGATCGGCCGCTGCATAGGCGAGGTCCATCCGATCCGCATAGGCAACAACGACATACGCCGTACCAGTCACGGTCGAGCCAGTAGCAAACTCCTTGCCCTGTCCGCTGATGTGGAGCACCTGAATGCCATGGGAGCGCAGTTCGTCGACGCGCGAGGCGAAGGCGGTGTTGAGTCGCTCCGCGCCCAGGGAGCCCCCAGTGACCAACAGCGTCGGCCGGTGGTCATCCAGCCCGAAGTGGGCCAACGCCTCGGAGCGGGTCGCCGCACGGTCGAGCAGCGCGATCTCGCGGCGTAGCGGCATACCGATGTGGGTGGAGTGCGCAAGAGCGGTGGATGCGAATGTCGTTGCCACGAAAGGCGTCATGCGTGCGCCCAACCGGTTGGCCATGCCGGGGACGGCGTTCTGTTCGTGCACCACAATGGGGATCTTGCGGCGGCGGGCGGCCAGATAGGCCGGCGTCGAGACGTAGCCTCCGAACCCCACCACGACGTCGGGCCTGGTTTGGTCGATGACGGCACCAGCCGCGTCGACGGCAGCCTTCAGCGCGCCGGGCAGTTGGACGAGTGCCCTTCCGGGACGGCGCGGGAACGCCACCTTGGGAATGATCCGCAGGTCGTATCCGCGGGCTGGAACCAGTCGCTGTTCGAGTCCGTTGTGGGTTCCAAGGGCGGTGACCTGCAGGCTGGGGTCCCTGCGACGCAGGCAGTCAGCGAGTGCCAGAAGGGGCGACACGTGGCCGGCCGAGCCACCCCCGGCCAGGAGGACCGACGCCAGCCCGGACCGAGAGCCCGTCACGTGCGACCGCGGCGCATCGGCATGACAGCCAGCGAGCGGCGCACCACACCCGGTCGTGCGGCCAGAGCGTCGCGGCAACCGGGTTCGTTGCGCGCAAATGACAGAAGCATCCCCAAGCCGAAAAGTGTTGTCACCAAGGCTGACCCACCGCTCGAGACCAACGGCAGCGGGACACCGATCACCGGCAGCAGCCCGATCACCGCACCAATGTTGATCGTCGCCTGCACCAGAATCCAGACCATGACCCCAGCGGTGGCGACGCGAACAAAGAAGTCGCCGCTCCGCAGGACCAGTCGGTAGCACGCGAAGGCCAGCAGCCCGAACAGCCCGATAATCACCAGGGTGCCAGGGAGCCCCAGCTCCTCTCCGATGATGGCGAAGATGAAGTCGTTGTGGGCCGCGGGAAGCCACTGCCACTTCTCACGACTGGCCCCCAGCCCCACGCCCCACCATCCTCCGTCGGCGAGGGCGTACTGGCCGTGAGTTGTCTGCCAGCAGGAGCCGTGCGGGTCGACGCAACCACCACCGATCCAGTCATTGATCCGGGTCATCCGGTTGGCGCTGGTGACGACCATGACGGCGGCCAGGGCTGCGAAGCTGGCGCCGGCGACAAGGAACATCCGAGCCGGGACGCCGGCTGCGAAGAGCAGCCCGCCGATGATGGCCAGGAGTACCAGGCCGGTGCCGAGGTCCTTGCCCCCGAGCACCAGCACCAGCAGCAAGGCGCCGGCAGGGAATACGAGTGGGACCACGGCGTGCATGAACTCGCCCAGCTTGCGCCGCTTCTTGGTCAGCACCGTGGCACCGAACAGGACCAGGGCGACCTTGGCGAACTCGGAGGGCTGGATCTGCTGACCCGCGATCTGGATCCAGTTGCGGTTGCCGTTGACCGAGATGCCCAGGCCGGGCACGAATACCAGTGCCTGCAGGAAGATCGCCCCGGCCAGCAACGGCACTGAGAGACGCTTCCAGGTGATCAGCGGGATCCTGGAGGCCACGAAGGCGCCGACGACACCGATGACCGCAGCCTGGAACTGGCTGAGGAACACCGTGTAGGACGACTTGTTGGCGCTGTACGACGTCACGCTGGAGGCCGAGAGCACCATGACAAGCCCGATGACGACCAGCATGGCGGTGGCGCTGAGCAGCATGTAGTAGGTGGTGGCCGGAGACTCGAAGCGCTCCCCCCACGGCAAGGCCCGGTGCTTGGAGGAGTCAGCCGACGCCGACCGCGACCCCGAGGGCCGACGCTCGGAGGCGGCCCTTTGCCCCGTGCTCACGATGCCGAAGACCCGTCGGGGCGGCTCGCGTAGCGGTGCACCGCCTGAGCGAACGCGTCACCACGGGCGCCATAGCTGGCGAACATGTCAAAAGATGCCGCGGCAGGCGCCAGCAGCACCACGTCACCGGGCAGAGCCAGCTCGCTCGCCCGGGCCACGACGACATCCATGGCCCCAGTGTCCGTGGTGGGCACGTCGACCACGGGGACATCGGGTGCGTGTCGGGCGAGTGCCTGGGCGATCAGCCGGCGGTCGGCCCCGATCAGGACGACGCCGCGCAGACGGCCGGCAACCGACTGGACCAACGCGTCGACGTCAGCACCCTTGAGCAGGCCACCGGCGATCCACACCACGTGCTCGAAAGCGGCCAGTGAAGCAGCGGCAGCATGAGTGTTGGTCGCCTTGGAGTCGTCGATGAACCGCACGCCGTCGACCGTTGCGACGTCGGCGATCCGGTGCGGGTCGGGAACGAACGCTCGCAGACCGTCACGCACCGACAGTGGACCGACACCATAGGCCCGGGCGAGTGCCGCGGCTGCCAGGGCGTTGGCCACGTAGTGCGGCGCTACGGACGAGGCATCTCCTTGCAGGTCCGCCACGCTGGCCAGCTCTGCCGCCGAGGTCCGGCGCTGCTCCACGAACGCGCGGTCGGCCAGTACGTCGTCGACCAGCCCCACCATCGAGAGTGCAGGAATGCCGAGTGTGAAACCTATGGCGCGGCAGCCCTCGGCGACGTCGGCATCCATGACCATCGCTTCGGTTGCCGGATCCTGGACGTTGTAGACGCAGGCGATCTGGGTGCCCGCGTAGACCTTGGCCTTGGCCAGGCGGTAGTGCTCGAACGACCCATGCCAGTCGATGTGGTCAGGCGCAAGGTTCAGACACGCCGACGCCACGGGAGTCACCGACCTCTGCCAGTGCAGCTGGAAGCTGGACAGCTCGACGGCCAGGACGTCATACGGATCGGGGTGAAGAACCGCCTCGAGCAGGGGCGTGCCCACGTTGCCCGCGCTGGTCGCCCGCAACCCGGCAGCCTGCAGGATGGAGGTCAGCATCTTGACCGTCGTCGTCTTGCCGTTGGTGCCCGTGATCGTGATCCAGGGCGCAGCGCCGGACTGCGCGCGCATCCGCCACGCGAGCTCGACCTCGCCCCAGACCGGTATGCCGCGAGCCGCCGCACGGAGCAGCAGCGGGTGGTCGGGGTGAAAACCCGGTGAGGTCACGACCAGCTCGATGCCCTCGGGCACGTCGACCAGGTGCTGCGGGCCCAGACGGACGTCGACGTCCAGGATCTCCAGGATTCGCGCGCGCTCACCAATGGCAGGTGTGTCGTCTGCGCTGACCGCGGAGACGATGGCGCCGCGTTCGGAGAGCGCGTCAGCGGCCGCGAAGCCGCTGACGCCGAGGCCCGCGACCAGAATGCGCAGCCCTGCCCAGTCGGCATCGCGGTGGGTGAGATGGCGCGACCCCTGGCGCGGCTCGTAGCTCAGGTCTTCGTCGCTCACGCTACCCCGGCAACCCACTCTGCGTAGAAGACGCCCATCCCGAGGGCGACGAAAAGCCCGGCAACGATCCAGAACCGAATCACGATGGTGACCTCGTTCCAGCCGGCAAGCTCGAAGTGATGCTGAAGGGG
>JBBRWQ010000010.1:0-54042 GCA_038249115.1 Actinomycetales bacterium | reverse complement strand
CCCCATTCAGATAGTTGCGGATGGTCTTTCGGTCTCTCCCCAGATGCCGGGCGATCGCTGAGATCGTCCAACCCTGGCGACGCAATGCGTGCACGTCGATGTCGTCCTCCCGTGTGAGCATGAGCGGAGGGGCTCCCTTGAGCTGGTAGGCGGTCAGATGCCGCCAGCCTCAAGGGAGTCCCACACAACTCGGGGACGCCACGCGGGTGGGGAGTTTCAGTGAGCAGGTCTGGGGAGTTTCAGATGAGCGTCATCACCGGGGACGAGGCTATCCGGCAGGAGGATGTTGACTTCGTCGAGAACCTGGCGAATCTCAGGATCCAGGTCAAAGCACCGAGCGACCAAGGTTGAGTGCGGAAAGGTGGTCCACCGAATCGGCGTGCTTGTCTGCGGCCAGGTTCTGCTGGACCACTGACCGCCGTGTGTCCAGGGACGGAGCCACAGCTCAGACTTAAAGTCCTACCCCAATGATTGCCTCGGCGACCGTCCGCAGGCTGGCGTTGTTGTTGCGGGCGTGCCGGCGCATGAGTTGGAAGGCTTGATCGAGCGGGACTGCGTTCTGCTCGGCGGTGATCCCCTGGCTGCTCGACAACGACCCGGGACTCCAACGCTTCCTGTAGCTGCTCGCTCAGTTGCTCCTGTTCGTGCAGCTTGGAGCCGTTGACCACGAAACTGGTCCCCACATCGGCCAGCGCCACGGCCACCGCGATGTCCTCGTGCGCAGATTTACTTACAGAGGGTCGGTGTTTCTTTGTTCGCCGGGCGCGACCGGCTATTCTGAAAATGGCTGGCCGTGGTTTCGACTGCTGCGGCCTGGGACCTGAGTCACTGTCAGGGCACTGAACTCTGGAGGCTGGCATGAGCCGCATCATCGGGATTCTGGTCGTGGTGTGGTTGCTCATCGGAGCAATCGCCGCTGGGCAGCGCCACTACTACAGCAGTAACGCTGAAAGCTGCGCCAAGGCGAGCACGGTCGTGGTCACGATCATCGCCGGACCGCTGAACTACCTGGGCGTCAATCCCAAGGTGTCCTGCAAGGTGCCGCAGCCGAGCAAGTAGTGGTTCGGTGAGCAGGCACTTCACCGCACCGGGAACACGGCCGCGTACTTCTCGGCGAAGGCGTCGATGCGTCGTTGCACGGCACCGGTTACCCCACTCACCGTCGCCACAGCGACACAGGCCATAGCCGCCTCCAGCACGCTCGGCGCGAACAACGACCAAGGCCACGGCCTCGCCATACAAGCCGTCCGTCCTTCCAGCAGGAGGGCAGCGGTCGATCCCAGGCATGGATTGTTCGCGAGCCCTCCGCGATTCAGAGGTCGACACTCCAGAGAAGTACGGCAACGACGCCGTCACCAGTGTAGGGCGACTCCCTTAATGACAACCAGGGAGGGCCGTGGCGACATGCTTCGTGAACATGGGTCGTGGTCACGTTGGGTGACGCCGGCTGCGACAGCGGGTTGACCTGCCGCGTAACGGTTTTGGTCGTTCTTCTCGACCTCAGCGAGTGGGGGGTTGCGCCGAGGCCGGGATGGGGTCACGCTGCAACACCAACTCCCCCTGCCGCCTGGTCCCAGGATCGGGCAGGCTCAACGAATGCAGAGGACACGAACCCTTGATGATGGTCGGGCACGGCAACGACGCCGACGAGTGGCTCTCGGGGGCGGAAGTGGCATGCCCTGCGTGCGGGCGCCAGCTCGCGCCGTGGGGGTACGCACGCCGCCGGTCCGTGCGGGGCCACGACGGCATCACCCAGCTCCGACCGCGGCGAGCCCGCTGCCGCGGCTGCCGCACGACCCATGTGCTGCTTCCCGCGTCCTGCCTGCCCCGACGTGCGGTCACCGTGCAGTTTGTCGGCGAGGCCTTGCTGGCCAAGGTCAAGGGTGCCAGCCACCGCAGGATCGCCGCCGACCTGGGGCTGCCCGCCGACACCGTCCGCGGCTGGATCCGCCGCGCCACCGCCAACGCGTCCTGGCTGCGTGAGTGCGGCACCATCATGGCCTACCGTCTCGACCCCATGCAGGGCCCGATCCTCCCCACCGGCACACCGCTGGGCGACGCGATGGAGGCCCTCGGCACCGCCGCCGGAGCGGCGACGCGCCGGCTGGGCGCAGACGTCCCGCCGTGGGAGCGGATCGCCTACTTCACGAAGTGGCGGCTCCTGGCCCCGGTCGCCCGCGCCGGCTGATCACTCGACCTCCCCGGGGCACAGCTCTGCCCGAGACCCAGCGACAGCATGACCACTAACGACACCGCGGCCCCTCGTGTCATCAACAACGATGACGTCTCAGCCCTCTACGTCGTCACCGCGCACGACGCGGCCATCATCATTAGTCGCGTCCGACAACACACCAGCCGATGACGGGGCCTGTCAACTGTGTTGCCCACGTGCTCAGCGAGAGCAAACACCGGCAAAGCCGCGAGTTTGCAAGCAGGAGGTCCGGGGTTCGATTCCCCGTGTCTCCACCCTGGTCAGAGGCCCTTTCCGCTCGACGGGAAGGGCCTTTTGCCTGCCCGTACTCCAGCAAAGTGCGGCAACGGAGTCACAGAACGCTAGAAACGTAGGAACCGTACCGCTGTAGCACATTAGATGCTACATTGTTATGATGGAGCGCATCGGAGTTCGAGAGCTACGCCAGAACGCAAGCCGTTACCTGGACCGGGTCAAGTCAGGGGAGACGGTCGAGGTCACCGAGCGGGGACAGTTGGTCGCCTTGCTCGTGCCACCGGACCCGGCACGAAGCGCGCGTGAGCGCTTGGTTGCGGACGGACGCCTGATCCCCTCCTCAGCAGTCTTGCGACTTCCGCAAAGAGTCAAGGCAGGCGCGACAAGCGACGCAGTGCTGGCCGAGCTACGCGAGGACCGATGATCTATCTGGACTCCTCCGCGTTGCTGAAGCTGCTGTTCGAGGAGAACGAGAGTGCCGCGCTGGCGCAGTGGATTTCCGAGCAATCCAATACACCAATGGTGAGCAGCGAGCTCGCGAGGGTGGAAGTAGTTCGCGCCGCGCGGCGTCTCGATGCGAAGGTGGTGCCGGCGGCAAGAGCGCTGATGTTGCAGTTGGATCTGATCCCGCTGAATACCGGTTTGCTCGATGAGGCGGCGGACGTCGGCGAACTTCTATTGCGCACCCTGGACGCGATCCACCTAGCGAGCGCGCTCTCGATCCGCGACGACATCACGGTCTTTGTCGCCTACGACAACCGACTCATCGCCGCCGCAGAGACGGCCGGCATCGAGTCGATCCGGCCGACTTGATCCAGCTCCGCGTGACCTGAGGCGACAGGAACTGGCTGTTCGTGCCACCGCCGTGCCAGTAGCACGGTCCAATGATGGGTAAGCCAGGCCATTCGGGGACCTCAGTCCGCGTACCACCATGGAGACCCACACGATTGGTGGTCGGCGATTTGCAAGCAGGAGGTCCGGGGTTCGATTCCCCGTGTCTCCACCCAGGTCAGAGGCACTTTCCGCTCGTCGGGAGGGGCCTTCTGCATGCCCGTACTCCGGCAAAGTACAGCAACGGGGTTCACAGGACCTCCTCTCCAAACTGGTTGCCGAGGCGTTTGAGCGCCTCCTTGGTCGACGCCGAGGACACCTGGCTATAGATGTCCATCGTCACAGCGATCTTGCTGTGCCGCAGGATCGTCATCGCCACCCGTGGGTGGACGTCCAGGGCAACGAGCAGTGACGCACACGTCCGTTGCGCTGAGCCTTGGTCTCGCGGCGGACTGCTCGGCTGGATCTTGCGCTTCAATTCAAGCGTTGTCGGGGCTGACGACGCCGTTCTCGTAGGCGAGCATGACCAGTTGGGCGCGGTCGCGGACTTGCAGCTTGGTGAGTAGGCGGCTGACGTGGGTCTTGGCGGTCGCGTAGCTGATGAACAGCTCGGCGGCGATCTCAGCGTTTGAGCGCCCATGGGCAACGGCGCGTAGTACCTCGATCTCGCGATCGGTGAGCAGGTCCAGGCTGGTGTCATGGGCGGTTGGCCCTTTGGGGGATCGCCTCACGAACTCTTCGATCAGGCGCCGGGTCACTGCTGGTGCCAGAAGGGCGTCGCCGCCGGCGACCACGTGGATGGCTTCCAGGAGTGCCTCGGGTGGGGTGTCCTTGAGCAGGAATCCGCTGGCACCGGCCCGGATCGCCGCGAACACATACTCGTCCTGGTCGAACGTCGTCAGGATGAGTACCCGGGTCGAGGTTGTGTCCGGGTCGGCCAACAGTGTTCTGGTGGCGGTGAGGCCGTCGATGCCCGGCATCCTGATGTCCATCAGCACGACGTCTGGTCGCTCACGGCGCACCAGGGCGACCGCGGCTGCTCCGTCAGCGGCCTCGCCGACGACTTCCAGGTCGGGCTCGAGCCGAAGTAGCAGGGTGAGTCCTCTTCGTACGAGGGCCTCGTCGTCCACGACGGCGACCCGGATCATTGCTGGTCCTGGTTGCCGTAGGGCAGACGTGCTGCGACGCGGTACCCGCCACCGGGCCGCTTCCCGGTCGTCAGTGATCCGCCCCATACCGAGACCCTCTCGAGCATCCCGAGCTGGCCGTGCCCCAGGTTCGCGGCCCCGCTGGTGGCCGCGGGTCCTTGCCCGTCGTCGACCACTTCGACGAACAGGGCTCCCACTTCGTAACGGACGGTGACCTCAGCGCGGGCCTGGCCGGCGTGTTTGACCACGTTGGTCAGCGACTCCTGAACGAGGCGGTAGGCGGTCAGGTCCAGGGCTGCCGGTATGCCGTTGCGCGCGCCGTCAACGTGAACCTCGACGGGCAGTCCGGCAGCCGTCAGCTCAGCGGCGAGTGCCTCCAGGGCGTCAAGCCCGGGTGGTGGGTGGTAGGTGGCGGAGTCGTCCTGGCCGCGCAGCGCGCCCAGGATCCGCCGGACCTCGGTGAGCGCAGACCGGCTCGTCTGGGCCGCGGACACGAGCGAGGCCTTGGCCTCGGCTCGACATCGCGTGTGACTCCCAGGGGTGGGCCCTGGCCACAGCAATCGTCAAGCTTGCCACGAGCCTCGGGCGACGCACCCAAGCCGAAGGCATCGAATATGGCGAGCAGCTCGCTCACCTGCGTGCACTGAACTGTGAGCTCGGCCAGGGATACCTGTTCGATCGCCCTCTCAGCGCAGACACCATCAGCGAACGCATCCACTTGGCAGAACTGAGCTGAGGGGCGCCGGAGCACTGACGAGGGGTTGAGCACGGGCGACCTGCTATCCAGCCGTGTGGGTAGTGCTTTCATTGCGCTCGCCGTCTGCGGCAAACCAGACGTATCTTGCTACTCCTTGCGGCCCGTGACCATTGACACGGCGCCGAGCAGGGCGGCCAACCCGCCGGCAACCATCATGATCAGGACGATCCGCGCCAGTCCGACCGGCTTGAGGGTCTCATAGTTGCCGAGGTTCTCATCGAAGACCTTCACGAGGCCGTTGAACCGCTCCATGGACGCCGGCATCGTCTGAAGGGCGTTTGCAGTGGCTGGGAAGTTGCTACCGAGGAACGCCTGCAACTGTTCCGGTGACATCTTCAGCTGCGTGCCCAGAGCAGGGAGCATCTTGGTCTGCATCTCAGTTCCCATGGCACCGATCGTGCCGAGCCCGCCCTTTGCGTTGTCGACAAGGGCCTGGGTGTAAATGGGCTTGAGGTTGGCGTTCAGCTGGTCGGCGTCAGCTGCCTTTCCGGGCAGTGACAAGACCATCGGCGCCACTAGCAGCAGCAGGCCCACCACCAGCGCCGCCGCGCCGCCGGCCTTCGGTGAGCGCAGCATGGCGAGCCCGATCAGGAACAACAGGATGCCCGCACCGAGCAAGGCCCACGGCACGGTTGTCGCCGGGAGGCTTGTGGTGGGGATGGCGTCGGCCGACTCAAACAGCGGTCGCTGCTGGTCAAGGGTGTTGATCAGGCCGTCGAACGTTGGGACCGCGGTGGGCAGCGCGCCCAGGCCGGCTGCCACCGCCGGGAACTGCTGGGAGACGAATCCGCTGAACTGCTCCGGCGTCATCTTCAGCTGCTGGCTCAGGGCGGGGGCGAGCTTGGTGCTGAACTCTGTCGGCACCGCTGCCATGCCCGCGATGTCGGCACGTGCTGTATCGATGGACTGCTGTGTCAGTGCAGGCCGGAAGTCGGTGATCAGGTTCTCAAAAGCCGGCCCGACGGCAAACAGGTTGGTGATGAGGGTCGTGGCAACCAGGCCAGCGCCCACCAGCATGACCAACACTGCCGCAACTTTGCTCACAAGGCCGGTCCTTGCTGGGGATGCGCCGCTCGAAGTGCCGGAGGCTGTGCTGGTCATGCCGTCTCCTCGTCTCGGTGGAATCTCCGGAAGACGAGTCGACCGAGCCGGTCCGCCTACCCGGTGGGGTATTCGATGGCCGTAGCGTAGGCCCAGAAACGCCGTCCCGGCAGGGTTTTGCCCGTATCTGCATGGTGACTACGCCCACACCTCGCTACCAGGCGGAGGGCTCGTAGTCCTTGACGAAGCAGCCGTAGATGTCATGGCCCAGCTCACCCTGCACGATCGGGTCGTAGACGCGGGCGGCGCCATCAACGAGATCCAGGGGGGCGTGGAAGCCCTCCTCGGCGAGACGGATCTTGGTCGGGTGTGGACGCTCATCGGTGATCCAGCCGGTATCGACCGCAGACATCAGGATCGCGTCGGTCTCGAGCATCTCCTGCGCGCTGGTCCGCGTGAGCATGTTGAGTGCCGCCTTGGCCATGTTGGTGTGGGGATGCCCCGGGCCCTTGTAGCTGCGGTTGAACTGGCCCTCCATCGCCGACACGTTGACGACGTACTTCCTTCGGGACGCGGAGGACGCCATCGAGGGACGAAGACGGCTGATCAGGATGAACGGGGCCGTCGAGTTGCAGAGCTGAACCTCGAGCAGCTCCAACGGGTCCACCTCGTGCACTTGCTGGGTCCAGCTGTTCACGTCGTGAAGGTCGGGCACCAGACCGCCGGCGTCTATCGCGGTGCCGGCCTGCACTCTGGCTGGTGTCGCAGAACCGGCGCGCAAGGCCAGTGCGGTCACGGGCTGCGGGGTGCTCGCGCCGCTCGGGGCAGCGGGGTGTGCCGTAGGGAGGTCATGGAGGGCGCCTGCAAGGGAAGAGGGATGGGCGTCGCTGACGTGGTCGAAGGTGATCATCTCGGGCAGCGGCCCGCTGGGCAGAGGCGCCGACTCGGCCTCGACCAGTGGCGCGTACGACCCGGGCGACCGGCGTACGGTCTGGGCGGCGTTGTTGATCAGGATGTCCAGCGGCCCCTGTGCCGCAACGGAATCCGCGAGCGCCACGACCTGGGCCGGGTCGCGCAGGTCGATCCCGACGATCCGGAGTCGGTGGATCCAGTCAGCGCTGTCCTCCATGGCGGTGAACCTGCGGACGGCGTCGCTGGGGAAGCGCGTCGTGATCGTCGTGTGGGCTCCGTCGCGCAAGAGCCGCAGCGCGATATACATCCCGATCTTTGCGCGGCCACCGGTGAGCAAGGCACGCCGACCGGTGAGGTCCGTGCGTTCGTCGCGTTTGCTTCGGTTGAGGGCCGCACACGGTGGACAAAGCTGGTGATAGAACGCGTCGACGTCGACGTACCGGGACTTGCAGGTGTAGCAGGAGCGCGGTTGGAGCAGCTTGCCGGCGAGGGCGCCGGGGGCGTTCGATACCAGCTTCAGGCCCTGGGTCTCGTCGTCGATCCGATCGGTGGCACCGGTCGCAGTGAGAGCGGTGACGGCGCGATCGTTGGACAGCACCTTCTCGCGCCGCGCTGACCGACGCGACTCCTTGACGCCCTTGTAGATTCGCGCGGTTGCCCGCCTGATCGCCACGGCGTCCGGATGTTCCGGTGGCAGGTCGTCGGCCGCTGCCAGGACACGGAGGCACAGCTCGAGGTCAGCAGCCAGGATGCCGGGATGTTCGGCCCCCTCGGGTGCAGCACGGAGTCGTCGAGCCCCTTGGTCCGCTGTCGTGGGGGGCTGGTCTTCTTCGGTGAGCACCCCAAAACTGTACGCGGCGCCGGGCAGCCCTCACTCCATGTCGCAGGCAGTCCTAGACCGTGCCTATTCGCCCGAGCCCTTGTCCGGCTTGTCGGTCGGAGCGATATCGGCATCTGCCTTTGAGGCCAGCGGATCAGGAATCCCGTCCTTGTCCAACGGCTCGTCGGGGTCTGGTCCTGTGCTGCCTTTGGCTTTGGAGTCCACAGCGTCAGCCGCGGCCACCGTGTCGGTCGAGTGCAGTGGCTCGACCTTTGAGTGCCGACCGTTCGACGGCGCGATGTACGAGTCCTCGAGCGGGGTCGCCCAGGGGTCGTCCTTGGGTGCGGACTTCTTCACGAACGCCGCGGCGCCGGCAGCAGCGGCACCGATCAGGCTCAGGGTCAGCATCACCTTGCCCTTCTTCTTGCGCTTGGGCGTGGCAACGGCATCGCCGGAGACGACAGCGGCTGCTCCTGCACCGCGAGATACGGCTTCATCCTTGGCTGCGGCGCTTGCGGCGGCCCAGGCGGTGATTGCCTCGGTCACCCGCGGAAGGAGCTCGTCGACAATCTTGTCGCGGGCGATATCAACCTTGGGTGCGAGGCCACTGACCGCGGACTCCAGCTTGGGGGCAGCGATCTCGATGCCGTGCTCGACGCGAGGCTTGGCCCAGCGACGTGCTGCCTTGACGCGGGGCTCGCCCCACTCCTTGGCGCTCTCAGCGGCCTGTCCGAGGGCAGGGGCAACCCGGTCGCGTAGCTGATCCGCGACCGTCGCAGCGTTGTCCGCAAGTGATGCTGAGCGGTCCTGGATCTGCTCTTTCCGGCTTTTGGCGTGGAACACGAGGTCCTCCAATGGTCATGACAGGTCTTGCTTGCCTATCCTGCACCGTGCCGTGGTGCCTTGACCACCCAGTCGGTATGACGCGACCTCACCTCGGCTCGCGCCCGGCCCGGTCCAGCGCCATCGGCGCATGCGAGGATGACGACATGAACGTCACCCTTCACACAAGCCTCGGCGACATCAACATCACGATGTTCCCCGACCACGCCCCCAAGACCGTTGCCAGCTTTGTCGGACTCGCCAAGGGAACTCTGGACTACAAGGACGACGCCGGTCGAACCAACCCGACGCCGTACTACGACGGACTGGGTTTCCACCGCGTCATCTCCGGCTTCATGATCCAGGGCGGGTGTCCCCTCGGCAGTGGCACCGGCGGTCCGGGATTCGCCTTCAACGACGAGATCAGCCCCGACAAGGACTTCCGCCAGCCCTACATCCTGGCCATGGCCAACGCTGGCACCCGTGGCGGCAAGGGCACCAACGGCTCGCAGTTCTTCATCACCTTGGGCGCCACCCCGCACCTTCAGGGAAAGCACACGATCTTCGGTGAGGTCGCCGACCAGCCCAGCCGCGAGGTCGTCGACAAGATCGGTGCTGTCCGCACCGGTGGCGGAGACAAGCCTCTTGAGCCGGTCGTCATCAACTCCGTCACCGTTGACGAGAGCTGAGATCACTTGTTGCGCAACGGTTTTCGGTTGCGCGGTGAGATCTACGCATGAGTGAGCCCTCGCCATACGAGGCAGAGCCTGTTTGCCCGAGGCACCCCGATCGAGTCGCCTATGTGCGCTGCCAACGTTGCGCCCTGCCGACCTGCCCTGAATGTCAGCGGCCAGCCGCGGTCGGCATCCAGTGCGTCGACTGCGTCCGCGAGGGCCAGAAGAGCATCCGTATGCCGCGGACGCAGTTCGGCGCCCCGGTCACCCCGGGGGGGCGTCCGGTGGTCACCCTCGGCATTGTCGTGATTTGCGCGGCGGTGTGGCTGCTGCAACAGGTATCGCCCGGGGTGACTCGCGACCTGGCCTTCGTGCCGTACCTCGGTGCCTCCGAGCCGTGGCGCTTCCTGACCGCGGCGTTTGCGCACTCCCCCGGTCAGATCCTGCACATCCTGTTCAACATGTACGCGCTGTGGATTCTCGGGCAGTATCTCGAACCCCTGCTCGGCCGGGTCAGGTTCGCCATTCTCTATCTGGTCAGCGCGTTCGGCGGATCAGTCGGGTATCTGCTGTTAGCCTCGCCGCCCACGTTGCCCCTCACCCAGGCCGGGATCAACCACAGCAACTGGGTGGTCTCGATGGTGGGCGCCTCAGGTGCAGTCTTCGGTCTCTTCGGAGCGCTGCTGGTCCTCAACCGACACCTCGGCCGGTCATCAGGCCCGATGTTCGGGGTGCTGGCGATCAATGCGGTGCTTGGCTTCGTGGTGCCCGGCATCGCCTGGCAGGCCCACCTCGGCGGACTGCTGACCGGCGTCGCGCTGGCCGGGGTCATCACCGTCACCGCTTCACAGAACAGGCGCCGGCTTCAGTTGCCGGCACTGGCCGCGGTCATGGTGATCATCGCTGTTGTGGCCGTCACGAAGTACGCCGTCACCGACGACTCGATGCTGCGTTCCATCGTGAGCCTGGCATCTAGGGCGCCGACGGTCTGAAGTTTTTCCAGTTCAACTGGGGTTCATCTGGATTACACCGTTGTCATTTATCCCCATTGGGGATAACACCTGTGGACAACGGGTGATCGGAGCTGTGAGCGGCAGGCGGGTCGTAGTGGTGGCTCAGCGCCAGCGCGTGGTCATCATGAAGCCGGAGATCATCAGGCTGAAGCCGATGATCAGGTTCCAGTAGCCAATATTCGGGATCGGGAAGTCCGTCGCGGTGACATAGAAGGTCACGACCCAGAACAGGCCCACGAGCATCAGGCCGAGCATCACAGGCATGAACCACGGCGGGTTGGCCATGGTCGCTTTGACATTGCGCTTGACTGGGGGGGTGTACGCCGGCTTGGCGCGTCCCTTCGACTCAGGCACTGGAGTTGCTCCTTCGTTGGTTCGTTCATCGTGCGACAGGTGTTTGCCCTAGCGTAGAGGCACCACAACCCGAGTCGTAGAGCAGGAGGCCCCTTGTCGACACCACACCGCAACGGTGGAGCCCGCCGACGCCGACGCCTGACCGGTTGGGCGGCCATCGTGCCGCTCGTCGCAGCGGGCGCCGGGCTGATGTTCGCGACCAGCGCGCACACTTCCCAGGGCACCGACCTTCGCTCGGCCGGACGCTACGACCTGGTCGACGTGGTCCGAGCCCAGGACCGTGCGGTCCGCGAGCGGATGGCGGCGGTCCAGCAACTGCGGTACCAGGTCGACTCCTTGACGCAGCAGGCCGCCCCGGGCGACGCCGAGGTGGCCCGGTTGCGCGCTCAGGCCGAGGTGCTGGCGCCGGCCGTGGGTACCCAGAGCGTGACCGGACCGGCTGTGTCGGTGACGCTGAACGATGCCAAACGCACGGCTGCGGGCCTGCCCGACGGCTACACGGCCAACGACATCGTCGTACACCAGCAGGACGTCCAGGCTGTCGTGAACGCGCTGTGGGCTGGGGGCGCCGAGGCGATGATGTTGCAGGACCAGCGCGTCATCTCGACCAGTGCTGTTCGGTGCGTCGGCAACACGTTGATCCTGCAGGGTCGGGTTTATTCGCCGCCCTACGTCATACAGGCGATTGGTGACCCGGCAGCCATGCAGGATGCTTTGGACAAGAGCAGTCAGGTCGCGATCTACCGGCAGTACGCCGACCTGCTCGGGCTCGGTTTCGACGTGACCAGCAAGGACGAGGCGACGTTTCCGGCATACGCAGGAAGCCTGAGTCTTGTCCATGCGAAGAGCCAGGGATGAGAGGTCCACGATGAAGGTGCTGCGTTGGGTGGTCGGCATGGTCGGCGAGCTGCTGATCACCGTCGGGCTGTTGACGTTGCTCTTCGTGGCATGGCAGCTGTGGTGGACCGACGTGACCGCCAATCGCGAACAGGCCGCCGAAGTCCAGACTCTCGAGCGCGGGTTCCTACATGACGACGTCGTGATACCGAACCCGACTCCGTCGCCCACTCCTACTCCGTCGCCCACTCCTACGGCGTCGCCCACTCCTACGGCGTCGCCCATCGCCGTGCGGCTGGGGAAACCGTTCGCGATCGTGCGGATCCCGCGCTTCGGTGCCGACTTTGCGCGGCCGCTGATTGAGGGCACCGAGCACGACATGCTGGGCAAGGGCGTCGGACACTACGTCGGGACGGCAACGCCGGGGATGGTCGGCAACTTCGCCACGGCCGGCCACCGCACGACGTACGGAAAGCCCTATGGCGACATCGACAAGCTCCGGAAGGGCGACATCATCGTCGTCGAGACCAAGGCTCAATACATCGTGTATGCCGTGCAAAGGCACGTGATCGTCACTCCGGACCAGGTCGAGGTGATCGCCCCCGTGCCGCAACATCCAGGGAAAAAGCCAACCGAGGCCTGGATGACGATGACCGCCTGCCACCCCAAGTTCAGCGCCGCCAAACGCTACATCGTGTTCTCCAAGCTCGTGGAGATCATCCCGAGGGCAGAAGGTCTGCCGGCGTCCCTGATGGTCGTCCCGAGAGGGGCGTCCTGAGATGTATGGCCCGTTGTGGCATCTGCTCCCGGGCCCGTGGCCGGTCAAGGCGCTCCAGTCGCTGATCCTTGTCGCCGGCGCGGTCGTCGCGTGTTTCCTGTGGCTGTTCCCCGCGATCGCCCCGCTGATGCCGTTCAACGACAACGCGGTCCAGACCGGGCCGCAGTCCCCGGGCCTGCAGTCGCCCGAGCCCACCGCCTCCGTCACATGACGGTCTCCGAGATGAGCCCCGCTGCGACTCAGAAGGGCTCCGGCAGCCCTCGCATACTGGTCGTCGACAACTACGACAGCTTTGTGTTCACCATCGTGGGCTACCTGCAACAGCTGGGCGCTGAGTGCGAGGTTGTCCGCAACGACGCTGTCTCGCCGGCCGACGGCACCGGGTTCGACGGAGTGCTGGTGTCACCGGGTCCTGGCACCCCTCAGGATGCCGGTGTCTCGATGGCAATGATCTCGGCCTGTGCCGAACGCCGGCAGCCCATGCTCGGCGTGTGCCTGGGTCATCAGGCGCTTGGCGTGGTCTTCGGCGCCACGGTCAACAGGGCCCCCGAGCTGCTGCACGGGAAGACCTCGTTGGTACATCACGACGGCACCGGAGTGCTTCACGGGTTGCCGTCGCCGTTCATCGCCACCCGATATCACTCGCTGACCATCGACCCGACCACCGTGACCGACGAGCTGATCGTGTCGGCGCATACCGAGTCAGGCGTGATCATGGCGGTTCGCCACCGCGAGCTGCCGCTGCAGGGGGTGCAGTTCCACCCCGAGAGCGTGCTGACCCAGGGTGGCCACCGGTTGCTGGCCAACTGGCTACAGGCCTGCGGCTCACCCGATGCCGTGGGCCGGTCGGCAGGCCTCAGCCCCCTGGTCCACGATGCAGCCGGGGTGGCCCGGATCGTCGCCACCGCCTGACCCGGTCAGTCTGTCCCGACCAGGCTCACCCGACCCGTGAAGTCGCAAGAATCGCTGCTTCGGGGCCCTGGAGACAGCAGTTTGCGACTTCACCGGGCAACCGGACTCATCCTCAGGGAGCGGTCGTGGGCGGACCTGTCGTTGCCGGGGCGGTGGTGGCCGCTGTCGTGGGAGTCGGCGCAGGCGCCTGTGCGATCACCAGGACGATCACGGTGCCGACGTCGACGACCTCCTTGCTGTGTGTCTGGGTCAACACGGTGCCTTCAGGCTGGTCGCTGTTCTCGAAGTTGGTCTTGTACTTCACGTGAGCATCGGTCAAAGCCTGGGTTGCCGCGCCGCGGTCAAGCCCCACGACATCGGGCACCTTGACCTTGCCGCTGGCCACTTTGAGGATGACCGCCGACCCGGCAGGCACGGTCTCGCCCGCCTTGGGCACGGTCTCGATGACCAGCCCCTTGTCGACGGTGGCGTCATCGACGGGCTGCACCTTGCCGACGGTCAGGTCATTGGCCTCGATCGTGGTCTTTGCCGAGCCCTCGTTGTAGCCACGGACGTCCGGCACGGTCGCCTCGCCCGGGCCGCTGGACACCGTGATCGTGACGGTGGTGTTTGCCGGGAAGAGCGCGCCGGCTTTGGGGTTCTGATCGACGACCTCGCCCTTCGGAGCCGAGTTCGTGGCCGGGGTGGCGACGGGTTTGAAGCCCTTGGCGGTCAGCAGCGCCTCTGCCTGGGGCTGGGTCAGCTTGGTCACGGCAGGGATGGCAAACTTGGGTGCCGCCGTGTCACCCGCAAACAGTGCCTTCCCGGCTATGAACACCAGCACGAGGGCGGCGATGACGGCCATTGCGAGCAGGACGTAGGTGGCGGCGTGACGTTTGCGGGGCAGTTCTGCGGGGTCGCGGCCGATGGCCGGCAAGGTCGCAGTGTTGTGCCGCTCGCCGTTGTGCCGCTCCGAGCTCCGTGACCTGACGACCTGAGTGGCGTCGGGAGATGACATTGCCATGGTCGGATCACTGCCCAGCCCGGCGCCACTGCCCATGACTTCACCGGCTGTCAGTGCGGATGCGCCGAGCGCTGCACCTGCAGCCGTCCCTCGAGCAGCGGTGCTGATCGGACGGCCGGTGCGGGCGGCGGCCAGGTCGGAGCGAAACTGCCCTGCATCCTGGTACCGCGCGTCACGGTCCTTGGCCAGGGCATGGAGCACCACGGCGTCCATCTCGGGGCTGAGGCCGGGCTGGTGCACCGACGGGGGCTTCGGCGGCTGACCCACATGTTGGTAGGCGATGGACACGGGTGAGTCCCCGACGAACGGCGTACGACCGGTGAGCAGCTCATAGAGCAGGCATCCGGTGGAGTACAGGTCTGAACGGGCATCGACCTGTTGGCCTTGGGCCTGCTCGGGAGAGAGGTACTGAGCCGTGCCGATGACGGACTGAGTCTGGGTCATCGTGGCAGCGGAGTCGGCAATGGCGCGGGCGATCCCGAAGTCCATCACCTTGATGGCGCCTGCCGGCGTCACCATGACGTTGCCCGGCTTGATGTCGCGGTGCACGATACCCATGCGGTGGCTGTACGACAGCGCATCCAGGACGCCCTCGGTGACCCTGGCCGCATCGGCGGGGTCCATGATCGGCTCTTCGGTGAGGACCTCGCGCAAGGTATGGCCCTCGACGTACTCCATCACGATGTAGGGCAGGGCAACGGTGGCGCCGTTGGCGTCCGTGTCCTGGTCCTCGCCAGAGTCGTAGACCGCGACGATGGAAGGGTGGTTCAACCCCGCGGCCGACTGAGCCTCACGCCGGAACCGGGACAGGAAGGTCGGGTCGCGGGCCAGGTCGGAGCGGAGCACCTTGATGGCCACGGTGCGGCCGAGCCTGGTGTCATGACCGGCGTGGACCTCGGCCATTCCGCCTCGACCGATGAGCTCGCCGACCTGGTATCGCCCGCCCAACAGACGAGGTGTGCCGTTCACGGCTTGCCCTTCTTCTTGTCGTTGCCCTTGCCCGGAGGGGGCTTGCTAGGCAGGGATGACGTGGTCGGAGACGCAACCACAGTATTAGCAGAGGCTGTCGGCGCTGGAGTCGCAGTCGTGCTGGTCGTGTTTTCGGGAGTGTTGGTGCCGGCATCGCCGCCGACAAGGGCGAAAATGCCCAGAGCCCCGAGCATGACGGCCACGACGATGGCACCGAGCAACCGGGCCGGACGGCGTCGAGATCGTGGATCCGGGCTATCACCTGGTTCGGCGGGCATGGTCTGAGCGAGCATCACCTGGGTCAGCGCCGGCATTGCCCGGGTTGGCGTCGACGCAGAGGCAGGTTTGGGTGGCACGGCAGTGCGTGTGGGTGCGGTGGGCGGGGCTTCCGCTTCGGAGCTGAGGGCGGCACTCGGCATACGCAGCGCTCGACTCACGGCCGCGGCGCTCGCGGGACGGTCGGCGGGGGCCTTGGCCAGTGCGGCGGTGATCACGTCGCGGAGTCCGGCGGGGATGCTCTCGGGCAGTGCGGGTGGCGGCTGGTTGACGTGGGCGAGGGCCGTGGCGACGGCGGTGCCGGCGTCGAAGGGCCGCGCGCCGGTGAGCATCTCGTAGCCGACGACGCCGAGGGAGTAGATGTCGCTGGCGGCGGTGGCACTCTGGCCCAGGGCTTGCTCGGGAGAGAGGTACTGGGCGGTTCCGAGGACCTGGCCGGTCTGGGTCATCGGTGCTGCGCCGATGGCTCGGGAGATGCCGAAGTCGGTGAGCTTGGCGACGCCGTCGGGGGTGATCAGGATGTTGGCCGGCTTGACGTCCCGGTGAATGACCCCACCTTGGTGGGCCGCTTGCAGCGCGGCGGCGGCCTGGGCCAGGATCGCGGCGGTCTCCGGCGCTGACAACGGTGCCCGCTCGGCGATGATCTGACTCAGCGGCTGGCCAGGAACCGACTCCATGACGAGGTATGCCGTGCCCTCGTCCTCGCCGTAGTCGAACACTGTGGCGATATTGGGGTGGTGCAACGAAGCCGCATGCCGCGCCTCGGCCCGGAAACGATCGGCGAAGTCGCCTTCCTGGCTCAGGGCCCGGTGCAACAGCTTGACCGCGACGGTGCGTCCCAGGACGGTGTCGATGGCCTCCCAGACCTGGCCCATGCCGCCGACCGCGATGCGCCTGGTCAAGGTGTAGCGGCTGCTCAGGGTGGTTCCCTCGGTCGGGGTCACGGGTTCAGCACCGCCTCGATGACCCGGCGCGCGATCGGTCCGGCGACCGCGCCACCGAACGCCTCGCTGCCGGCGTTCCCGCCATCTTCAACGACCACGGCGACCGCGATCCTCGGGTTGTCGGCGGGTGCGAACGCGGTGAACCAGGCGTGCGGCGCGCTGCCGACGGCGTGCTGGGCGGTGCCCGTCTTGCCCGCGACCTGGATCCCGGGAATCTGCGCGCGGGTTCCGGTGCCTGACTGGACGACGGTGATCATCATCCGGGTCAGAGCGGCCGCCACGTCGGGAGTGACCGCCACGGAGAGCTGCTCCGGCTTGGTCGGTTCGATGATGTCGAGATCGCTGTTGAGGGTGTCCTGGATCAGATAGGGGCTCATCACGATGCCCTTGTTGGCGATCGCAGCGCTGACCATGGCCATTTGGAGCGGAGTCACCCGGACGTCGTACTGACCGATGGCGGACTGGGCCGTCTGGGGGGCGTTGAGCTCTGCCGGGACGGTGCTCGGGGTGACGCGCATGGGCACCCGAAGGGCATCGCCGAAGCCGAACTTCGCTGCCTGCGCGCGCAGTTCGTCGCCGCCGAGCTGTAGCCCCAGCCAGCCGAATGCGGTGTTGCAGGAGATCTCGAGGGCGTGCGTCAGCGACGTCTTGTTGTCCGGGCCACAGGGTTTCTTGTCATCCGTGGGCAGGTTGTCGGTCGTCAGGGGCAGGTCGAGGGTCGCCGGGCCGGGGATCTGCGACTGTTCGGTGAACGTCCCCGAGGAAAGGGCTGCCGCAGCGGTGATCAGCTTGAACGTGGAGCCTGGCGGGTACAGGTCGCCGGCGATCGCCCGGTTGACCATGGGGCGTTCGGGGTCGGCGTTCAGGGCCTTCCAGGCGGCTGCCACCGCGTCGAGGTTGTGGCTCGACAGGCTTGTCGGGTCGTACTGCGGATGGCTGACCATCGCCAGGATCGCGCCTGTCTTGGGGTCCAGCGCAACCACGGCGCCGCGCTGGTTGCCAAGGGCCTTGTCCGCGGCTTTCTGGACCTTGGCGTCAATCGTGAGCTCGAGGCTGGCGCCGCTGGGCACCTTGCCGGTCATCATGTCGATCACGCGCCGGTAGAACAGCTTGTCGGACTGCCCGGACAGCAGCGCGTCCTCGACTCCTTCAAGGCCACCGCCGGCGCCATACGTGAAGGAGTAGTAGCCGGTGACCTGGGAGTAGAGCTTGCCTTCGGGGTAGGTGCGGATGTACTTCAGGTCGTCCTTGGTCGGGACGGACCTGGCGATGCGGGACCCGCCGACCAGGATGGCGCCGCGCTCGCGGGAGTAGCTGTCGAGCAGGGTCCGGCGGTTGCCGGGACGGTTGTCGAGCTCCTTGGCGCTGACGAACTGGATCCAGGTCGTGGAGATCAACAGGGAGCAGAAGAGCAGGGCGACGATCAGGGACACTCGGCGGATCGGCTCGTTCATCGCAAGGTCACCACCTGGGTGTTGGCAGACGCTGCGTTGGCCAGCTCTTCGGCATCAGGGAGAGGGCGCCGGGCCTGGTCGCTGATTCTGAGCAGAATCGCGACGAGGGACCAGTTGGCCAAGAGCGAAGAGCCGCCGTACGAGAGGAACGGCATGGTCAGGCCGGTCAGCGGAATGACGCGCGTCACGCCTCCCACGACCACGAAGCACTGCAGCGCCATGGAGAAGGACAGCCCGAACGCCAGCAGCTTGCCGAACCCGTCGCGGACACCGAGTGCGGTGCGCAGACCACGCTCGATCATCAGCGCGTAGAGCAACAGCAGCGCGAAAAGACCGATCAGACCGATCTCCTCGCCGAAGCTGGGGATGATGAAGTCGCTCTCGGGGAAGTAGGTGAGCTCGGGGTGGCCTCGTCCCAGCCCGCTGCCCAGGAGACCGCCGTTGGCCATTCCCATCAGCCCCTTGACCAGCTGGTCGCTGGCGGCAAGTGCCTTGGCGCTGAACGGATCCAGCCAGAGCAGGACCCGTATCTGGACGTGCCCGAACAAGAGGTATGCGACGTAGGCCCCGGCGCAGAACAGGACCATGCCGATGGCGATCCATGACCTGCGTTCGGTCGCGACGTACAGCATTGCGACGAAGAGACCGAAGAACATCAGGGAGGAGCCGAGGTCCCTCTCGAAGACCAGGACCCCGACGCTGGCCAGCCAGGCGATCAGGATGGGTCCGAGGTCCTGCCCCCGGGGAAGGCTGATCCCGACGAACCGGCGGCCGACAAGAGAGAGGACATCGCGGGTCTGCACGAGGTAGCCGGCGAAGAAGATGGCCAAAAGGATCTTGGCGACCTCGCCCGGCTGGAACGACAGGGGCCCGACACCGATCCAGATTCGCGACCCGTTGATGTTGCGTCCGATGACCGGCAGCAGGGGCAGCAGGAGCAGTCCGAGGCCTAGCGCCATCGCGGTGAACGTGAAGCGGCGCAGGTGCCTGTGGTCGCGCAGGACGATCATGACGCCCGCGGCGATGAGCACGGCCAGCGTGCTCCACATCAGCTGCTTGGGGGCGAGGAGGTGGCTTCCGCTGCGGCCGTAGGCAAGGTCCAGACGGTGGATCATGACCAGGCCCAACCCGTTGAGCAGGGTCGCGATCGGGAGCATCAGCGGGTCGGCATACGAGGCTCGCCAGCGGAGCACCAGGTGGAAGCCGACGGCCAGAACCAGCAACCCGGAGCCGTACTTCACCAGGTCGGGCGGGAAGGCGCCGTCGATCGCCAGGCCCACGTTGAGGTAGGCGACGAGCACGATGCCGACCGCCATCAGCAGCAACATCAGCTCGACGTTGCGCCTGGTGCGGGGGCGGAAGGTGGTGACAGTGCTCATGGGTTGGATGAGCCGCAGGAACCACCCGTGGTCTTGGTCGTCTGACACGCGATGGCCTGCACGCGCAGGTCGGTCACGAGCCGGCGGGCATCGTCGACGGTGGCCGTGGCGACGGTTGACTCGACCTTGCTGCGGTAGAAGTCCGGCAGGTCGTTCAACGCGATGTCACTCTGGTCGATCACGTGCGAAAGATCCCAGGAACCGATGTTCTGGGAGATGCCCTGGTAGATCGCGACGTGCTCCTTGGCCTGGCCGACGTAGTACTGCTGCTGCGACCACTGGTATGCCGCGTAGCCGCCACCCGCCAGGACTGCCAAGACCAGAACAACCAGGGACAACGTCCGGAACGTATGCCGGCGGCCAAAGGACGGCCTCTCCTCGGCAAGTCGCAGGGACTCGGTCTCGTCATCCTGCTGAGCGTCTGCGCCACTGACCTGGCGGGCCAGGGCCGAGGCCTTGGCGGCAGGGGTGACCGCGATCGAGCGGATGGTCTTGGCCTTGCGCTCTGCCGCCGCGCCGACGACCTCAGGCACTGTCGGCGGTGCCTTGTCCTTGTCGAGGTCGACGACGTCGCCGATGACGCACGTGACGTTGTCGGGGGCTCCGGCGCGCATGGCCAGCTCGACGAGACGGTCGGCCGTCCGGCCAGGGGACGTCCCCTGTTCGAGGATCTCCTGGATGGTGTCGCGGGCCACGAACCCGGAGAGGCCGTCGGAGCAGACCAGATAGCGGTCGCCGACGCGCGCCTCGCGCATGGCCAGGTCGGGCTCGTCGCCCTCTTGCCCGGTCAGCACCCGCGTGACCAGTGATCGCTGCGGGTGACCCTCGGCCTCATCCTCGGTGATCCGGCCCTCATCGATCAGGCTCTGGACGAACGAGTGGTCGTGCGTGATCTGCGTGAACGTGCGAGCGCGCAGGAGGTAGGCACGTGAGTCACCGATGTGCGCGACGGCGATCTTGTTGCCGGTGCGCAGCAGCGCGGTGACTGTGGTGCCCATGCCCTGGAGCTCGGGCTGGTTCTGCGCCGCCTGCTGCAACTGGTTGTTCGCGTTGAGAAGGGCCTCAGCGAGCAGGTCGAGCGCATCGTCGGCTCCGTGACTCTCGCCGTCGAGGCTCACCATCTCGCCGATCGCGATCGAGCTGGCGACATCGCCGGCAGCGTGGCCCCCCATGCCGTCCGCGACCACGAGAAGGTGCGGACCGGCATAGCCCGAGTCCTGGTTCACCTGTCGAACGAGTCCGACGTCAGAGCGGGCGGCGAAGTGCAGCGCGATGTCCATGGCGACCTACCTCCGCAGCTCGAAGACGGTCTTGCCGATGCGAAGGGTCGAACCGACCTCGACGGGCATGGGCTGGGTGAGCTTGCTGGAGCCCAGGTAGGTGCCGTTGGTGGACCCCAGGTCCTCGACGAACCATCCGGCGTCGCGGCGGAAGATGCGGGCGTGCCGACCCGAGGCAAAGTCGTCGTCCAGGACGAGGGTGCACTCGGGGTTGCGGCCGAGCAGGACAACGGTCTCTTTCAGGGACACCGTCGTTCCCGCCAGGGTGCCTTCGGTCACGGTCAGTGACGTCGGGGTGCGTTTGTTCGAGCTGCGAGCCCGGCTGGGGGTCACGGACCTCTTCGCCTGCGACGGCTTGGCCACGGGCTCGCGCTCAGCGCGACGTGCGGGTTTCTGTTGGCCGCGGGTCAGGACCCTGGTGCCGTAGAGATCGCCGCGCAGGACCCCGACGACGCTGAAGACGAAGAGCCAGATGAGGGCCACGAAGCCGATGCGGATCACGGTCAGGGTGAGCTCACTCATGCGGGCGGATCACCGGTGCTCTCCGTGGAAGATCAGGGCAGTCCGGCCGACGTTGATGCGGTCGCCGTCGGCCAGATGTTGGCTGGTGATGCGCTCGCCATTGACGAATGTGCCGTTCGTCGAGCTGAGGTCACGGATGCTCGCCACCAGGTGCGGCCCATCACTGGTCACGCGAATCTCGGTGTGCCGCCTGGAGATTCCCGGGTCGTCCAGAATGATGTCGGCTGTGTTGTCGCGTCCCAGGACCGTAATTGCGGAAAGCAGGGGGTATCGGTCCCCATCGACCTCGAGCCAGGGTCGTTGGGCCGGGTGGGTCCGCGGGGTGCTCGGCGGACTGGCGTGCGCGGCCGCCTGATGTGCAACAGGCTTGGGGGTGACAGGCATGGGTGTGACAGGCATGGGCGCCCCGGCCCCCGGAGCCCATGCCCAGTCCTCGGGTGAGGCTGCTCCGGCGCCTGAAGGATCAGATGACGTCTTGGACAGCGGCGGACGCGATGTCGGTGATCCGACTGCCGATGGTGGGCTTACCGGCGGTGAGGCGGTGGGCCGACCAGTCGCGGCACCTTTTGCCGTGAAAGGGCGGACCCGGAATACGCCGGTCTCGAGGTCCTCCTTGGCCGCGAAGCTCACCTGGATCGGGCCGCCTGGCTGGTAACGCTGGGACTCGGCGTGCTCCTGGGCTGAGGCCACCAGCTCATCGGTCAGCATGTCCGAGAAACCCATCAGCCGCTCGAAGTCGGTGGGCGCCAGCTCGATGGTGAACAGGTTCGGGACGAAGGTGCGCCCGTGGCCGACCACCGCCGCCCGGTCGTCCATGGCCCTGCGCATGGCGGACGCGATCTCCACCGGCTGGACCTCGGACTTGAACGCCTTGGCGAAGACACCGTGAACCGCTCGCTCGAGTCCGCGCTCGACACGATCGAACAGTCCCACTGTGGTCCTCCTAGGGTTGGCCTGACGATCGTAACTGGCCAAGGTGGGTGATCCTTGAGGCCGCTGGCTTGTGGCACCGTGTTTTGTTGCGCGTATGTCTCTTCCGGTTTGGATTTCGAGGGGTCGTCCCCCACACTGTTTGAGCGCGCGCGAGTGGCGGAACGGCAGACGCGCTGGCTTCAGGTGCCAGTGTCCGAAAGGGCGTGGGGGTTCAAATCCCCCCTCGCGCACAGGGAGCGGGGAGTTTTCCCCAGCCAAGAACGGTGTACCGGGCCTCACGGCCGGGTGCGCCGTTCTTGCTGTCCCGGCCCCCTACTGAACGGGCCGCCGGAGGCCAAGTCAGCGTTTGGCCCAGAGGCGGTTGAGCTGGCCCGGGTCCACCTGGATGGAGGGGTGGGAGTCGCGCAGCTCCCGGTTGATCTTGCAGTGCCAGACCAGGAAGTAGATGCCCAGGTTGACCAAGGGCAGGAGCAGCCACACGGCGATGGGCGAGCGGGGCATGCCGTGCGGTCCGACGTTCCTGTGCAGGGTCTGCGCGGGCGGGAGGTAGGTCGCCTGCTGCGGTGTCAGCGCGCTATGCACCATCGGGTCAGACGTCGACCGGTACGCCGGCGTGGGCCGTACCCGGTTTTCCTGGTGACAACGTGCGGGTTCAGCCGCGACGTGCTCTCCGTGTCAGGATGAGAGAGCTCGCTCTCGCAGACCGAAGACAGTTCTTCGGCTCGGTCGTTGCCACGACCCGTGAGGTTGCACCGCCCCCGCCCACGTTCGGAGTTGCACTACTCAAGGAGGAGCAGATGACCGCGCCGACAACGGATGCGGACCCCGTCGTCGGTCATGCCGTCATCGACGGCGGAGAGCTCGGCCTCGACACCCGCCGCTACTACCAGATCTCGTCGTACGACCAGATGCCGTCATTCCTCATGACGGTCGTGGGCGCCAGTGACCTGTGGCTGTTCATCTCGAGCACGGGGGGCCTGACGGCCGGCCGAGGCGAGGCGGAACGCGCGATCTTCCCGTACTACACGGAGGACAAGATCGCCGAGGGCGCCGACCACACCGGCGGACTGACCGAGCTCCGGGTGCACGCCTCCGACGGGACCGTCACGTGGTGGCGTCCGTTCGACCGCACTCGGCCGGGTGACGTCGTCCCGGAGCGAAGCCTGTACAAGGACTTCCTCGGGACGACGGTCGTCTTCGAGGAGACGAGGTCCGACATGGGGCTCTGCTTCCGCGTGGTCTGGCAGACGAGCGCCCGCTACGGCGTCGTGCGCACGTGCCAGGTGACCTCCCTCGTTGACGAGGTGATCGAGCTGGAGGTGCTCGACGGGCTGCACAACCTTCTCCCGGCCGGTGTCACCGCGCAGACCCAGAACGAGCTGAGCATCCTGCTGGATGCCTACAAGCGCAGTGAGCTCGACCGCGCGACCGGTCTGGGCACCTACTACATGAGCTCCGCCCTGACGGACCTCGCCGAGGCGAGCGAGTCGCTGCAGGCCTCCGTGGCCTGGCAGGTCGGTCTGCCCGAGGTCGAGCAGCTGCTGTCGGACCGTCAGGTCGCCGCGTTCGGCCTCGGCCGGTCATTCACCCCCGAGACCGACGTCCGAGGCCTCCGCGGCGCCTATCTCTCGCGCTCCCGGCTCGTCCTCGCGCCTCAGGAGCGTCGACACTGGCGTGTGGTGGCCGACGTCGCGCTCTCCGCCGCCGAGGTCGTGGAGCTCCGTCGCGAGCTCGCCGACCCGACGGTGCTCGAGGTCCGCCTCGTGGCCGACATCGAGGCGACGCGGCACGGCCTGGAGACGCTCCTCGCCTCCGCCGACGCGGGACAGCTGACAGGCGACGAGCTGGCTGCCGCTCACCACGCTGCCAACGTGCTCTTCAACTCGATGCGCGGGGGAGTGCCAGCTGAGGGCTACTCCGTCCAGGCGGCCGACGTGCGTGCGTTCGTGCGCGCACGCAGCCCGCGGACTGCCGATCGGTGCGCGGACGTCCTGGCGGCATTGCCGACCACCATGTCGCACACTGCCCTTGTTGCAGCGGCGACCGCCGAGGGCGACGCTGACCTGTGGCGTCTGGCGACGGAGTACCTGCCGCTGACGTTCAGCCGGCGGCACGGCGACCCCAGCCGGCCGTGGAACAAGTTCCAGATCTCGCTGAAGGACGCCGAAGGCGCGCCCCTGCTCGGCTACCAGGGCAACTGGCGCGACATCTTCCAGAACTGGGAGGCGCTCGCCTGGTCGTTCCCCGAGTACCTCGAGTCGATGGTCACCGTGTTCGTCGACGCCACCACGGCCGATGGGTACAACCCGTACCGGATCTCCCACCACGGCATCGACTGGGAGATCCCAGAGCCGGAGAACCCCTGGTCGAACATCGGGTACTGGAGCGACCACCAGCTCGTCTACCTGGTCAAGCTGCTCGAGACGTCCGAACGCTTCCACCCCTCGACCCTGGAGGGGCTCGTCAACCGTCCGGTCTTCACCCACGGGGACGTGCCCTACCGGATCGCGTCCTACGCCGCGACGCTCAAGAACCCGTACTCGACGATCGCCTTCGACGAGGCGGCCGCCGCGGCGATCGCCACGCGGGTCTCGGTCGATGGTTCCGACGGCAAGCTGGTGCACGGCCAGGACGGTGAGCTGCTGCACGTCACCCTCGGGGAGAAGCTCCTCGTCCTCCTGCTCGCGAAGGTCGTCAACCTGGTGCCCGACGGCGGCATCTGGATGAACACCCAGCGACCGGAGTGGAACGACGCGAACAACGCCCTCGTGGGGCGCGGCCTGTCGGTGGTGACGCTGGCGTACCTGCGGCGCTACCTCGACGTCGTGCGCAGCCTCCTCGACACGGACCTCACGGTCGGCGTCGAGATCGAGGCGCTGCTGACCGAGGTCGGATCCGTGCTCACCGCGCACGTCTCCGGGACCCGGGACGGCTTCGACGACGTCGAGCGCCGGCGCGTGGCAGACGGGCTCGGCGCCGCGGGTACCGCGTATCGCGAGCACGTCTACCGGGGGCTATCCGGCAGCAGCGTCGTCGTCGAGGCGGACGCCGTGCGGGCGGTCCTCGACACCGTTCAGCGCTACGTCGACTCCGGCCTGCGCGCCAACCGCCGGTCCGACGGGCTGTTTCACTCCTACAACATCCTGGACATCGGCGACCGGCACGTGGGGATCCGCAGGCTGCAGGAGATGCTCGAGGGGCAGGTCGCCGTGCTCTCCTCGGGGCTGCTCGGCCCCGACGAGGCCCTCGAGATGCTCGGCGCGTTGCGCGCCAGCGCCCTCTACCGCGCGGACCAGGACAGCTACCTGCTCTACCCCGACCGTGCCCTGCCGGCGTTCCTGGACAAGAACCGGGTCAGCGCAGAGCAGGCGGCACGGTGCCCGCTGATCGACGCCCTCGTGCGGTCGGGTGACCACTCGGTGATCGTGCGCGACGCCACCGGCGAGTTCCGCTTCGCTCCAGGGATCCACAACGTCCGTGACGTCACGGCGGCGCTCGATGCGCTGACCGACCGGGCCGGTCAGAGCTCGATGGCGATCACGCCGGAGGACCGCGAGGCGCTGCTCGTGCTCTTCGAGGACGTTTTCCACCACTCCGAGTTCACCGGGCGCTCCGGCTCGTTCTTCGCCTACGAGGGCCTGGGCAGCATCTACTGGCACATGGTCTCCAAGCTGCTCCTCGCCGTGCAGGAGAACCTCGAGCGGGCGGTCGCCGAGGGCGCGGAGGCATCGGTCGTCGACCGGCTCCGGCGCGCGTACGAGGACGTCCGGCACGGGCTGGGGTACTGCCAGCCGCCCGAGGTGTACGGGGCCTTCCCCGTCGATCCGTACTCCCACAGCCCTGCGGGGCGCGGGGCGCGCCAGCCGGGGATGACCGGTCAGGTGAAGGAGGAGGTCCTGACCCGCATGGGGGAACTCGGGCTGCGCGTGGAGGAGGGACGGATCGTCTTCCGACCAGTGCTCCTCCGGCCAGAGGAATGGACCACGGCGTCGTCCGTCTTCCACCACGTCGACGTCACGGGTGCCGAGCGGCGCGTCGCGCTTCCGGCGCAGAGCCTGGCCTTCACGTTCTGCCAGGTGCCGGTCCTATACCGACAGGGTTCGGCGTTCGCGATCGCCGTCGAACGCTCCGACGGCAACGAAGAGGTCTTCTCGGCCGATCATCTCTCCGCCGAGGCGAGCGCCGAGGTCTTCCACCGCACCGGACAGGTTCGCGCGATCCGGGTGACCGTCCCGGTCGGCTGAGCGAGTGCGGCGGGCCGTCAGCAAGGGTCAGGACTCGTCCGTGTCGCTTCATCATCAAGGCTTGCTGTATGCCAAAGAAACGCACCCGCGTGGACTAGCTGCTTGGTCAGCGGCTGATGAGCACCTTGAGCGCCCCGGTCTGAGCTGCGTTCCCGAACGTCTCGTAGGCAGAGATGACGTCGTCGAACGTGAACCGGTGCGTCACGAACTTGTCAACAGGGAGCTTTTGTTGTGCGACGAGCTTGAGCAGCATCGGGAGCGCCGTGGTGTTCACGAGCCCCATGCTGATGTTGATGTTGTGGATCCACAGGTTCTGCAGCTCAAGTGAAACAGGGTTGCCATGCACTCCCACGTTGGCGATGTTGCCACCAGGGCGGACCAGTTTCGTGCACATCTCAAACGTGGCGGGTATGCCCACGGCTTCCACTGCGACGTCGACGCCATAGCCATCCGTCAGTGCGAGCACCTGCTCCTTCCAGTCGCCTGCCCCTGGGTTCACGCCGTGGGTGGCGCCCACCTGCTTGGCAAGGTCAAGCCGATTCTCGTCGAGGTCGACCGCGACGATCTGGGCTGCACCGTGGAGTGAGGCGGTCGCTATCACAGACAGGCCGACTGGGCCCGCGCCGATGACGGCCACAGTGTCGCCTGGCTTGACCCGTCCGTACTGCACGCCGATCTCGAAACCTGTCGGGAGGATGTCGGACAGCAAGATCGCTGCCTCGTCGGGAACGCTCTCAGGCAAACGGTACAGCGACGCGTTGGCGTAGGGGATGCGGACCATCTCCGCCTGAGTGCCGTCGATCAGGTGGCCCAGAATCCAGCCGATGCCAGAGGCGCCCTCATCTGCGAGGCAGTGCGACGGATTGCCGGTACGGCAGTACGTGCACACGCCACAGGAGGTGATGCACGAGATGATGACGCGGTCCCCGACCTTGACCGCCTGCACTCCCGAGCCGACCTCGAGGACGGTGCCAACGCCCTCATGCCCCAAGATCCTGCCGTCGGTCACCGCAGGCACGTCGCCTTTGAGGATGTGAAGGTCCGTACCGCAGATCGTGGTGGTGTCCACCTGAACGATGGCGTCCGTGGGTTCGATGAGCTTCGGGTCAGGGACGTCGTCCCAGCTCTTCATTCCCGGACCGTGGTAGACAAGCGCCTTCATGAGTCCTCCTGCACGTCATACGGGAGACGTCGTTGTCCCCTGCTCCTTCACCATCAGCCCGGGCAGCGGCCGGCGATAGGGGCCAAGGTCCCCAAGTGGTGTCATCTGTGTCCGAAAGCACACCCTCGACGAGCATGGCGTCAGGGCGAATTTCGGGACCGGGCTGCGGCAGGCGCAGACTTGGATCACAGTGGGGGTGCACGCCCACACCTCCCCCTTCCGTCCTGTCGCCACAAGCGCAGGTGGCTACCACCCCGGCGCGGACGATCGCCGCGCCCTCGGACACTGCACCGAAGGAATGATGAGCATGACCAAGGTCGCTGAAGTCCAGTCTGCCCAAGCTGCCGCCGCCCTACTCATGCCATCCCCCCCCGCGCACCATTGCGGGCCTCGATGGCCTGAGGGCCTGCGCGGGGACCGAGCTGGGCGTCAGCAGCTGGCTTACGGTTGAGCAGCCGATGATCGACCTGTTCGCTCAGGTGACTGGCGACGAGCAGTGGATCCATGTCGACCCGGCGCGCGCCAAAGAAGGGCCCTTCGGCTCGACGGTCGCGCACGGCTTCCTTGCGCTCGCGCTGTCCTGCGGCCTGCTGTGGGACGTCGCGGTCGTCGACGGCATTGGCGCCGTCATCAACTATGGCGTCAACAAGGTCAGGTTCCCCGCGCCGGTGCTGGTCGGCTCGCGCGTGCGGATGCACGTCTCGGTGGCTGAGGTCAGGGACGTCACCGGAGGGGTCGAGGTCATCTACCACATGGCGTACGAGACCGAGGGGCAGACCAAGCCGCCCTGCGTCGCCGACGTGGTCTTCCGCTACTACGCCTGAGCGCCGCCTGTATCGCGGCCGTCGCTCCGTGGGGGTTGTGCCGGCTTGCGGGCGCGGATGAGCTCGTCACTGCATTCGGCTTCGGGTGCGAAGGCGTGCGTAGATTTCATGAGGCGCAGTGCGCCGAATCTCGTGCGCGGCATGCGCCGATCTTCGCGGCAACAAGAGTCGGTTTTGTGCGCCAAGTGTGGTAGATGCTGCGGGCGGATCTGAGGGACGATCGCCGATTGGGGAAATGCACCGGCACCCCATCCCTGGCACACGCAAAGGAGAGACAACATGGGCCAGATGCACTCGTGCCACATCGACGCTCCGGACGAGTCCCGGAAGTTCCAGCAGAACGGCTACGCCAACGTGGTCACCCTTGGTGACTTCACTTTGCTCAAAGAGACGTTCGAGCCCGGCTGGCGGTGGTCCGACGACGTCAAGCCGATCGCGAGAACCGACTCCTGCATGGCACGGCACACAGGCATCTGTCAGTCCGGACAGATGACAGTGCGCTCGGACGACGGCACCGAGCTGACCATCCGGGCCGGGGACGTGTTCGTCCTGGAACCTGGACACGACGCATGGACGGTGGGCAACGAGCCCTGCATCCTGCTCGACACGGCAGCTGCGGCGTACGCCAAGCCGACTTCCTGACTGAACCCGCCGGCGCTGCGCCCGTCGACAGAACGGTGACAGTGCCTGGTCGTCCACCTCACGTGAGGTCGCGGTCAGGCACTGCCGCGACGATGGGAGCCGACGAGCACGAGCGCATCTGACCTGCGGGGAAGATGGGTCGTTTGCAGCGTGGCCGCGATACGTTCTAAGCATGGCCAGACCCCATGCCGCGGCATTGATTGAAGATGCATTCCACCGCCGCTCGAATGCCCTGATGCGTGGTCGTGGGTGGGGCACGCGCACGATCAGCCACACCGGCTATGGCAGCCAGGACTTCGTGAGGGTTCTCGGCCGGGTGCTGTTGAGCCGTCAGACCGAGCCGCCGGAGATCAGTGAGACGGACGAGAACATCCGCGATCTGAGGGGTCCGTCGCACGAGCAGCGTGGCTGGCGAGCCTTCGTCACCGCGGGGGCCATGAACGTTCCGGTCAACGTCATCGTCGGTGAACGCACGATCCAGACGTTCTCGGACCGCAGCGGCTACATCGATGTGGTGATCCCCGAACCGGGCCTTGAGCCGGGGTGGCACGCGATCACGATCGAGCCAGAGGGCGGCGAGCCGGTCAAGGCAGCGGTGCTGATCATCGACCGCGAGACCCGATTCGGCCTCGTGAGCGATATCGACGACACGGTCATCTCGACGTCCCTGCCGCGTCCGTTCATCGCCGCCTGGAACACCTTCGTGCGACAGGAGACAGCGCGTCACCTGGTGCCCGGCATGGCACCGATGTACCGCACGTTGCTCGCAGAGAACCCCGGTGCGCCGATCTTCTATTTGTCCACCGGGGCCTGGAACACCGCTCCCACGTTGACCCGGTTCCTCAAACGTCACGGCTATCCAGCCGGCCCGATGCTGATGACGGACTGGGGCCCCACCAACACCGGCTGGTTCCGCAGCGGGCAGGACCACAAGACCGAGGCCCTGCACCGGTTGGCCCGCGAGTTCTCCCAGATCCGTTGGCTTCTCGTGGGGGACGATGGGCAGCACGACCCCAAGATCTATGGCGACTTCGCGCGTGATCGCCCCGATGTCGTTGAGGCCATTGTCATTCGGGAGCTCACTCCGGCCGAACAGGTGCTCTCGCACGGCATACCGGTGTCCAATGAGGAGTTCGCCCCTCGGGTGGAACGCCATGTTCCTGTGTGTCGTGCGCCCGATGGCTATGGCCTCTGGCGTCAGCTGAAGGCACGTCGACCCTGATCCACGGCAGCGACCTGCCGCGCGATCAGGGGTTGCCGGGACGACCGCCGGGACGACAATGGGCAGGTGCCCGAGCTGCCCGAGGTTCATGCGCTCGTCGACTTTCTGCGCGAGCGTGCGGCCGGCCATGCGATCGTCGGCATCGAGCTGGGTTCGATCAGCGTGCTGAAGACCTATGACCCGGCCCCCTCCTCGCTTCACGGACTACCGATCGGCAACGTCTCTCGTCATGGCAAGTTCATCGACATCGAGGCCGAGGGACTCCACCTCGTTTTCCACCTGGCCCGGGCCGGCTGGCTGCGATGGTCAGACGCGCTGCCGGCCACCGCGATCAGGGCCAGCAAGTCGCCAATTGCCCTGCGCTGCAGGATTTCTGACGGAAGTGGCTTTGACCTGACAGAGGCCGGGACACACAAGCGACTCGCGGCATACATCGTGCGCGACCCTGCGCAGGTGCCGGGAATCGCACGCCTGGGGCCCGATCCGATGGCCGACGGCTTCATGGTCGACGACTTCGCCTCACTTCTCGAGGGTCGCCGCACTCAGATCAAGGGGCTGCTGAAAGACCAGGGGTTCCTCGCCGGCGTGGGCAATGCCTACTCCGACGAGGTGCTGCACGTCGCGCGACTCTCACCGTTTGCGCTGGGCAGCACCCTGGACGAGGAACAGGTCCAGAGGCTGTATGCCGCGTTGCGCGCCACCCTCGCCGCGGCGGTGGCTGCCGCATCGGGCAAACCGGCCAAGGAGCTGAAGGACGCGAAACGGGCAGGGATGCGGGTGCATGGGCGTACCGGTCAGCCGTGCCCTGTCTGTGGCGACATCGTGCGCGAGGTGTCGTTCGCCGACTCGTCTCTGCAGTACTGCGCCACGTGTCAGACCGGCGGCAAGCTGCTCGCGGACCGGCGCATGTCACGGTTGCTGAAATGACCGTCCCGTGGTGAGGCTGGGGACAGTGGCGTGCGGGTGGAGGTCAGGCGGTTCGTCGTGAGGCGATGAGGCTCAGCCAGCCATCGGGCGACATCCCGTCCATGTCGGCTACGGTCACCACGCCGTCCAGGAATGCTTCCGCCAGGGTGGTGAGCTTGGCCAGCTCTGGAGGCGTCAGGCCCGAGAAGATCGCGTCCACTTTGGCTGCATGAGCGTCGTCACGACCTGTCGTGGTGTTCATTTCGCGGGAGCTGCGAAGGCCAAGATGGCGCTGGCGACGCAGACCACGCCGGGGCTAGACCTCTGCATGACGATTCCCTTTCGGTGATGGTGCCAAGAAATCTAAACCGGCTTGGAGAGCCAAGCGGTGCGGACACGCCCGGAGTTGAAGCCAATATCAGACTCATCGGGCCCCAGACGCACTAGATGCGACACGATTATGGTCTCTTGCTATGTCTCAGGAAAAGGCGATACACCCGGATAGCCTGCGATCGTGGACCCCATCCGAAATCCCTATGCCCCTGGAGCCGGCCAGCGCCCGCCTGAGCTGGCCGGTCGAGACGACCAGCTGCAAGCATTCGCCGTGGTGCTCGAGCGCATCGCCAGATCCAAGCCCGAACGCTCCATCGTTCTGACCGGGCTGCGTGGCGTGGGCAAGACGGTGTTGCTCAATGCGTTGCGGTCCGCTGCAGTCCGCGCGCACTGGGGCACAGGCAAGCTCGAGGCACGTCCCGACCAGCGGCTTCGGCGACCGATCAGCGCAGCGCTGCACGTTGCCGTCCGCGAGCTCGGCCATCCTCAGGGCGACGAGGTCGACTACGTCTTGGGCGTCATCAAGGCTTTCGCCCAGCGCGACGGGGCTCCGACCGCGAGGCTTCGTGATCGGTGGAGCCCCGGGATTGATGTCGCCGCAGTGTCAGGCCGGGCCGATTCGGGGGACATCGAGATCGACCTGGTCGAGCTGTTGACCGACGTGGGTGGGCTGGCCGCAGATGTTGGCAGGGGCGTGGCGATCTTCATCGACGAGATGCAGGATCTGGGACCAGAGGATGTCTCTGCCTTGTGTGCGGCGTGTCACGAGATCAGCCAGAGCGGCCTGCCGGTCATCGTCGTCGGAGCCGGGCTGCCCCATCTGCCAGCGGTTCTGAGCGCGAGCAAGTCCTACAGCGAGAGGCTTTTCAAGTACTCGCGGATCGACCGCCTCGACCGTTGCGCCGCTGACCTGGCGTTGCAGTCGCCGGCCAAGGGCGAGGGCGCAGAGTTCCGGCATGACGCCCTCCAGGCGATGTATGCCGCGACCGGTGGCTACCCGTACTTCATCCAGGCCTATGGCAAAGTCGCCTGGGACAGCGCCCCGTCGTCGCCGATCACGCTCGAGGACATCCTGGTCGCCGCACCAGAGGCCGAAGCAGAGCTTGCCCTGGGCTTCTTCGGATCACGCTACGAACGGGCGACGCCGGGCGAGCGCGAATACCTTCGCGCGATGGCCGATGCCGCCCAGATTGCCGCGCAGGACCCGGGGCTCGGCGGCCCGGACGACATTGAGTCGGTGACCACGGCGTCAGTGGCAGCCGTTCTGGACCGCAAGCCTCAGTCACTGTCGGTGGCCCGCGACGCGCTACTCAAGAAGGGCCTCATCTACAGCGGCGAGCGTGGGCGGATCGCCTTCACCGTCCCGCACTTCGGCCGCTATCTGCTCGCGAACGGATAGACGCCGGACTGCCCTGGGATACATACCCCGACTGGACTGCTGGGAGCGAGCGCAGCAGACTGCAGGGGTGACCACCGCAGCGGAAGACCCGCAGGCCAGGACCGACGTCAATACCGAGGCTGAGCACCTGAAGGTGCTGCGTCAGCGTCGGGCAGAGTTGCTCGGGGCGATCAACGCACTGGAACAGGCCCTCGCGGCACCGATCCCGAGCGGGCCGATGGAGTGGGTTCAGAAGGTCTCCGCCAGGTTGCTGGAGCTGTCCGGCGATTTCCGAGACCACGTTGACCTCACCGAAGGACCAGACGGTCTGTACGGCCGGGTTATCCAGTCGACGCCGAGGCTGGCGTACCAGGTTGAGAGGCTCACCCAGGATCACGCGACGCTGACCGAGCTCATGTCGGACCTTCTCACCTTGGTGGGTCAGGCAGCCGGGTCGTTCGCCAGGGGTGACTCCATGCTGGATGATCTCGACGACGTGCGAGAGCGCGGCACCACCCTTATCGCTGCCCTGGTTCGCCATCGCCAGCGCGGCGCGGACCTCATGTATGAGGGATATTCGGTGGACATGGGCGGGCAGGACTAAGCACGGATCAGCCCTCGACCAAGGTCGGCCCAGGCAGCGATGTGTCATCGGTGTCGCTGTGATCCCCTAGACTGATCACAGCGGTCCGCACAGTTCTGCCTCGGACCTGCTTTTTTATGTCGATAGCCACGCGCCGCGACCACATGGGTTTGCGCCGGGCAGAACGACCCTTTCTCATACCTATGGAGTACCCACCTGTGTCTTCTGACACCACTTTCGCCAGCCTTGGCGTGCCCGCTTCCCTGACCACCGTTCTCACGGCGGCAGGAATCACCATCCCGACTCCCATCCAGGCCGCAACACTTCCCGACTCCCTTGCGGGCCGCGACGTCCTCGGCCGCGGTCGCACCGGCTCTGGCAAGACCTACGCCTTCGTGCTTCCCCTGCTCACCCGACTGGCCGCCAGCAACACCTCGCGCCAGCCCCGCAAGCCGCGAGTCCTCATCCTGGCGCCGACCCGCGAGCTGGCCAGCCAGATCGAGGCGGCCATGACCCCGCTGGCCAAGCCGCTGGGGATCAAGAGCATGACCATCTTCGGCGGCGTCGGCCAGAACCCGCAGGTCAGCGCCCTTCGAGCCGGTGTCGACGTCGTCGTCGCCTGCCCGGGCCGCCTCGAGGACCTGATGAGCCAGGGCGCCCTGACCCTGGATGCCGTCGAGATCACCATCCTGGACGAGGCCGACCACATGGCCGACCTCGGCTTCCTGCCCTGCGTGCGACGGATCATGGACCGCACCCCCCGGACCGGCCAGCGGATGCTGTTCTCAGCCACGCTGGACGCCGGCGTCGACGTGATCGTCAAGCGCTTCCTCAACAACCCCGTGACGCACAGCGCGGACTCTGTCCAGTCGCCGATCTCGACGATGGCGCACCACATCTTCCACGTGCACAGCGACTCTCGGCTCCCGGTTCTGGTCGACCTTGCGTCGGCTCCCGGGCGCACGATGGTCTTCACCCGGACCAAGCACGGTGCCAAGAAGCTCTCCAAGCAGCTCAACGCGTCTGGGGTCCCGACCGTGGAGCTTCACGGCAACCTGTCGCAGAACGCGCGCACCCGCAACATGGACGCATTCCAGAGCGGAGCGGCGAGAACCCTTGTCGCTACCGACATCGCGGCTCGCGGCATCCACGTCGACGACGTCGCACTGGTGATTCACGCTGACCCGCCGATGGAGCACAAGGCCTACCTGCACCGCTCTGGTCGCACCGCCCGCGCCGGCGCCGAGGGCACCGTGATCACGCTGATGACCGACGACCAGGTGGCTGATGTTCGTGACCTGACGCGCAGGGCCGGCATCAAGGCGACCACCACCCGACTGGACGCCAACCACCCCCTGCTCAAGCAGCTGGCACCCGGCGAGCGCACCCTCACCGCGCCTCTCGTCCTCACCACCGACGAGGGCAATGCACCCCGACGTGGCGGTTCAGGTGGCGGAAGCCGTTCGAAAGGCGCGCGTTCCAACGGCGGCCGAGCCGCTGGTGGCCGGTCGGCCGGCGGACGAGCTGCGGCTCCCCGCAACGGTTCTGGCCGCAGCACGACCGCTGGCGGTGGCCCCTCCCGGGGTGCGTCCGGTGACACTGCTAAGCGGTCATCGGGTGCCAAACGCTCGTCGTCGCAGGGTGCCAAGCGCTTGGGCGGACAGGGTGGTTCGTCCTCGGTCTACTCCACGTCGTCGTCGCGGGGCGGCGCTGCCGCGTTCTCGGCCGGGTCCAGCCTTGGGCACCGCTGACCTCGTTCGGCGGTTGTCGGTCTTCCCTGGCTCCGCTCTGCGCCTCGCTCTCAACTCTCTGTTCATGAGTGTCTGCACGACAGGTCGGAGCAGGAGTGCCAAGATGACGACGTGCACGAAGTAGTCCTCCCGGTTGCAAAGCGCAACCCTCTGATCATCGCCCACCGAGGATCGAGCAAGGATCTTCCGGAGCACACCCTCAAGGCTTACCAACGAGCCATCGACGAAGGTGCCGACGTCCTCGAGTGCGACGTCCGGCTCACCGCCGACTCCCACCTGGTCTGCGTTCACGACCGCAGGGTCGATCGCACCTCGAACGGCAAAGGCAAGGTCTCCACACTGGAGCTGGCCCACCTCGAGGGGCTGGACTTCGGCTCCTGGAAGCGGGCCTCCGACGGTGAGGCAGAAATGCCGGACGCGGACCCCGATCGCGACATGTTGCTGACGCTTCATCGCCTGATTGAGATGGTGATGGGCTGCGGGCGCGAGGTCGGGCTGGTGATCGAGACCAAGCACCCCACGCGCTATGCCGGCCAGGTCGAGCGTGAGCTCGCCAAGGTCCTCACCGAGTTCGGGTTGCACCGCGCCTACCGGCCGGGCCGGCCATACGTGCGCGTGATGTCCTTTTCGCAGCTGGCGGTCGCCCGGATGAGGCACCTGTGTCCGGAGGTGCCGCTGGTCTACCTGATGGAGGGCTCCGTGCCCTTGCGGTTCCGTGACGGGTCGTTGCCAAAGGGCGTGCGAATTGCCGGGCTGGGCAAGGAGATCATCCGACGCTGGCCCAAGACCGTGAAGAGGCAGCACGATCGCAGACATCAGGTTTACGTGTTTCCGGTGGACGACGAGCCCGACATCGACCGGTGTCTCGAGCTGGGGGTCGACGCGATCATCTCGAACCGGCCCGCCTTCGTCCGGGAGCGTGTCTTCGGCAAGGACTAGCATGCGGGGTGGGCGGGGACTCGGAAGGCGGGGACTCGGAAACGACACCCGCAAGGAGGCCACAATGTCGGTGCAGACCCTGAGCGTTCCGTGGGAAATGAGTTCGGCAGTGCACGTCCGGCGCGCGTTGGTGTCCGAGCTGCGCGCCCTCGAGGTGAGCGCTGTCGTTGTCGACGAGGCCGAGATCGTGATCGCCGAGCTGTTTGCCAATGCCGTTCGCCACGCCCAAGCATTACCGGACGGAACGATCCAGGTTGACTGGACGGTCATCGACGGGGTGGTCGAGATCTCGGTGACAGATGGCGGAGGACCCACCACCCCGAGTCCAGCCCCTCACTCGCTGTGGTCCGCCGACGGCCGAGGGCTGAGAATCGTGCGAAGCCTGGCCCATGAGTGGGGAGTGAAGGACCGCGAGAACCGCTGCACGGTCTGGGTCTCGCTCGGCGGTCCGTCAGTGCGCGTGTGTCCCTGAGCCGCGTCTCGGCCCACTAAGGTTGGCGACCATGGGCAAAGCATCCAGGCGTCGCACGACTGGCAGCGAGATTGTTCGCGCGAATCGCACTAAGGATCATTCGACGGGGCGTGTTCCGTTCGTTGCCAGACCCTTTGAGGGGTTGACTGGCGAGACCGACTGGGTGGCCATGCGCGAGGTCGTGCCCGCCGCGTCCGGCACGGTGACCTTCGCGCATGGGGCCGTCCCTGCCGACAGTCCCCAAACGGCAACGATGGCGACCTTGTTGCCGCTCGGCTGGTCTGGGTTGCGACGTAACGACGGCGCGGTGATGGTGGCCCTCCAATCCGGCTCGACCACCGGTGACGCCAGCCGTGATGTCGCCCAGGTGCTGCTGGCCACTGCGGCCGCCGACATCGGCATGCCGCTGCCGTCCACTCCGCTGGCCACCCTCTCGACCCCACGACTACAGGACATCCTCGACCCGTCAGCCGCTTTCGAGGTCACTGTCCACGATGGGTTCGACTTCTGGGTGGCCGATGTCAGTGAGCTCGATGACGACGGCAAGGAGGCGATCGAGCAGGCAAATGCCACAGCGATCCCGACGACGAAGCTGACGTCCGCCCCCTCGGCGTACTGGTGCAGGGTGGGCGAACGCACCTATCTGCGTTGGGTGCTGCCCCACAACGAGGATGCCGCCACGGACGCCCTCGCTCGCTTGCAGGCCGGTTCGGCAACCTCTATGGGCAAGGACACGCGGCTGCTCGGCGCCTTCCGGGCGTGCGGGCTGCTGGTCCCGGTCTGGGCTCTCGACCCGGCGCTGGCCGGCGACGACTACGAGACCGAAGTGGCGCAGATGTCCGTCCGTCTCGAAGAGGCGCTAGCTCAGACCGGCGACCTGAGTGGCGAGGAACGGCGGGCCCGTTCGGGCCTGTTGAGTCGCCAGGTCACTCTGCGCTGAGGCCGGTCGCCATGGACCCCACCACGACGGCCGCTCCGGTTGCGGTGATCATCGCGGCCAAGGATGAGGCCGACCGGATCGGGGCGACGGTCGCTGCGGTGGGGCAGATCGCCGGGGTCGACCTGGTGATCGTGGTCGATGACGGCAGTTCCGATGCGACCGCAGAGATTGCGGACGCGGCCGGCGCCGTCGTGCTGAGACACCCGCGCAACCTGGGCAAAGCTGCCGCCATGGCCACCGGAGCCCAGGCGGTCGCCGATCGGGATGTCAGCGATCCGGTGTCATCGGGGCCTGCTCGTCACCTGTTGTTCGTCGACGCTGACCTTGAGGGCAGTGCCGTCAACACGTCTGGCCTGGTGGGGCCGGTCGTCTCAGGTGCGGCGGACATGACCGTTGCGATACTGCCGCAGCAGTTGGCGTCCGGTGGCGGTCACGGCTTCGTGGTGGGGTTGGCGCGCAACGGTATCGAGCGACTTACCGGCTGGAGGCCCACGCAGCCGTTATCGGGGATGCGCTGTCTGACTCGCGAGGCGTTCGCAGCCGCATCGCCGTTGGCGGGCGGCTGGGGCGTCGAGGTCGGGCTCACCATCGACGTGCTTGGTGCGGGCCTTCGGGTGGTCGAGGTCCCCTGTGCACTCCAGCACCGGGTCACCGGGTCCGACTGGCGAAGCCAGGTGCACCGTGCCATGCAGTATCGCGACGTCTGGCTGGCTCTTGCTCGTCGCCGGGTCGACAGACTCGCGTGGCTGAGGCCTCTGGTGTTAGCTCTCTCGTTCGCGCTGCTCCTGTTGGTGGCAGCCGCGGGCCCGTCGGCGGCGAAACCCGGTCTTGGCCCTCGTGGTTGGGCTCCTGGCGACCTGCCGATCACCTTGTCCTCGGCCGTGGTCACCGCGACCCTGTGGACGGCATACCTGCTGGGGGCGCTGGGAGTGGCGTTGGGCTTGTGGCGCGGCGCCGACCGCGACCGCCCATCGTCGTCATTATCTTCTTCGTCGCAGTCCCGGTCGTGGGTTCGATCCCGGGTTTGGTCCAGATGCTGGCCGTGGGCGCTGGGGGTCTTGGCACTGCTGACGGCGCCGATGGGCTCGGCCGACCACATCAACTACGCCGCCTATGGTCGGATCGCAGCCCAGGGCGGCGACGCCTATGTGGTGAAGCCGATCCTGTGGGCGGGTGGTCTCGACCCGGTCACAAGCGCAGTGCAGCCGCCGTGGACGATGACACCGAGCGTCTATGGCCCCTTCGCGACGGCGTTGCAGACCCTGAGCTCCATTGTGGGACAAGACAATCTGCGGCAGACGGTCTGGGTCTGGCAGGTGTTCATCGTGGCGGCCTGGCTGCTGGTCCGGCTCCTGCTGCGGCACTCGGCCACGGACGGCAGGACACGGGCGCGGGTGGACCTGTTGTGGACGGCCAACCCCCTCGTGTTCGGCGTTGCCGTGCTCGGTGCGCACATCGACCTCATCGCCACCGCGCTGGCTCTGGCCACGATCGTCCTTGCCGCCAGGCGGCCCTGGATCGCCGGCCTGGTGCTGGGGGCCACGGTCAGCACCAAGATCACCTACGGGATCGTGGGACTGGCGATCCTGTGGTCTTGGCGTTCGTTGGCCCGAAAACCGATGGCCTACAACGTGATCGGGCTCGGGTTGTCCTCCCTCTTAGTATTCGTGTTCCTGCATCTCTGGGCGGGGCCACACGTGTTCGAACAGCTGGGGAAGGCCGGTAAAGGGGTGTCCCTGGCGACGGTGTGGCGCCCTGTTGTCAACCTGCTGTCCGCGTTGATGCCACTGGACTCAGCACGCGCCGTGGTGTCGGTGGCCGCCGTCGTCACGATCGTGGTGCTGGCGTGGGGTTTGGCGCATCTCGCGCTTTCGCGCCCGGCCGCTCAGCATGGGTTCGATGCCGGGCAGATGTCACCGGCTCAGCTGACGTCGATCACCCAGCAGACCCAGTCGGCCATGACCGCGACATTCGTGCTCGCAACGGCCTACGCGGTCACAGCCCCCTACGCGCTGCCCTGGTATGACGTGCTCACTTGGGCGGCGCTGCCGATGGTGGCTGTGACAGCGCTGGATGGGATCCTGCTGGCGAGGTTGGCGGTCATGGCCATGGCCTACGTCCCCGGCCGTGTCGTCGCCATGAGCCCTGGCGTCGAGTCGCTGACCCTGGGCTTCCGCAAGGTGGTGGGTCCTCTGGCCGCCTGGCTGGTTCTGTTGGCTATCGCACGCGTCGTGAGGCGCGGGTGGTCACGGGTCCAGCGAGCGTCTCGTCCTCAAGAGCTTTGAGCGCCACCGCGATCACCAGAGGGATGGCAAGGGCGGCCCCCACGGCCGGGATCGCGGTACCGGAGTCGTTGAGGGCAAAGCCGATCACCCACATGACCAACACCGCTACGAGCCCCGGACGCAGGAGCTGGACGCGTGCGAAAGATCGCCGTAGCGGGCTTGCGGCGCGTGAGCCGGGCCAGGCCAGGATGTAGGCCAGCGCGACAAGGCCGACAGGGATCAGCAGGGAGACCAGGTTGCCGAACAGAAGCGTCATGTTCTGGTCGAGCTTGCGTGCGACGACGTCCCAGGCGCCGCCGTCAAGGGCAGTCTGTACGAATCTGCCCAGGTGCGAACGCTGCTCGGGCGGACGGAGCCAGTCCAGCCAGCCAATGATGAGGATGAACAGCCCCGTCCCTCCGCCGATCGCCAGCACCCGGCGCCAGGTCAACCTGATCTGAAGGATCGCCAGGACCAGCAGGGCGACACCCGGCAGAAGGGCTGGCGGTCCACCGAAGTCGCTGCCCCATGAAGGGGAAGCATCCACGACGACGGCGAAGGACCCGAGGGCGGCAACCGCGGCGGCAGCCATCCGGGGTTGACGGACTGTGACGAGATGGTTGCCCACGGCGATGCACAGCATCAAGGTCGCCGTGGCGAACAACGCGAATGTCACGTTGCCCATGCCGAAGAACCGGCCCCCGACGACGGGTTGCAGGCCCATCAGCGAGGAGAGCTGGAGGCGTGATCCGGTCATCACGTCGGCCGCGAGGACCAGCACCGTGCTGCCGCAGACCACCATCAGCGGCCCGAACAGCCGTCGGCGCCAGGGACCCATCAGAGCCAGCAGCGAGATCGCTGCGGTGAAGACCGCGACCGAGGCCACCACGCTCAACAGCGGCACCGGAAAGCGCCACCATGGAAGGAGGTTGGCCAAGAACGTCGACACCGGGATCGTCGCGGCAACCGTGGCCACGATGCGGGTGGCCACTGAGAGCTGCATTCGCTGCCGGGTCCTGCCGGGTCCAGGCGCAGACCCTGTGCCCCAGCCGCGCCGCCAGAGCACGGCCGCGATCAGATACAGCGTCAGCTGGAGCAGCGCCATCCCGTAGAAGAACGGCTTGACCAGACCGTGCACCTCGTGGGACGACTGCTCGAGGTCGAGCAGGGCGTTCAGGCGCTGTTCGGCCGACTGCACGGAGTTGTCGCCCGAGGGGGCGAACTGCAGGGGGGTGCCGCCCAGGCTCTGCGGACGCGGGATGCTCAGGTGGTCGAGGACTGTCGGTGTCAGATCCGCGAGCTGCACCAGTCCCTCCTGGCGCGTTGAGGTCGACTGCAGGGTCCCGGTTCCGAAGTAGGGGCCAGTGGCTGCGACCAGCCGCAGGCGTTCGGTGACTCCCGCGTCGGCGAGGCTGGCGAGGACAACGTCGGTCCCCGACGGCGCAGCCTTGAGCACGGCGGCAACCCTGGCGTCGACCGCTGCGATCTGCTGGACCCGCGTGGTCGTCGGAAGTGACGCGTCTTGGGGATCCACGTCTGCCGGGTCGCGGATCGGCCCGACGTCGATCAGGGTGGCTGGGCATGAGGCCAGTGCCGCCGTCAAGGTGGATTCGTCATACGGCCGGTAGCGGTCCACAATCCCGTCGGATCGCGCCGCGCCCAGTGCCGCTCCCGGACCCACGGCCTGGATACAGCCGCCGTGGCTGGCGACCTGGTCGCCGAGCAGTCCGAGGGAGGCGTTGAACCGCGTGTCCGCTGCCGCCTTCAGGTAGTCATCCCAGTGCGGCACCTTGCCTGCGGTCATGGCGTCGGGCAGAGCCTGACACGGGGGTTTGGCGCCGTCGGGTCCTCCGCTGTCGCCGCTGCTGCTGCCGTTGGCGTCGACGTCGGCGGCTCGTTCTCCCGCAGACAGGCTGAGCCAGCCGTCCACGGGACAGGTGTTGGCATGCACCGAGTGGACCGTCAGGTCGGCAGTCGCGCCTTCGCGTAGCAAAGACCACAGGGCCGGCGTTGCCTTTGCCGAGACGTCGCTCCAGGACAGTCCGCCGGTGCCGATGACCACGACTGAGCCACTGAGAGTCGCGCGAGCAGCAGGTGAGGCCTTGCCCGCCGATCCGCCCGATGACGTCGAGATGACACTGGCGATGACCAGCAGCACAAGCACCCCGGCAGCGGTGGCTGCGGCGAGCTGTTGGCGTCGGGTCACGTGCAACAGGCTACGGCGCGGATCAGCCGAAGACCGAGACGTTGGCGACCTGCAGCATGGACATTGCGGCAAGGAGCAGACACACGCCACCGCCGATCCGGCGGACGGTGGACAGCCGGATCCACTTGAGCAAGGTCCGGCCCAGGACCGCGGCCAGCGCCGACACCGTGGCCAGAGCCAGGAACGCCCCGACCCCGACCGATATCGGGTCCTGGTACTTCACCACCAGTCCGGCGGTCAACAGCTGTGACAGGTCACCCCATTCGGCCAGGAAGAGCACCAGGAAGCTAGCCCCAACGGCCCGCAACCCGTGCACGCCTGCCTTGGCCTTCGCTTCGAACTCGTGCTCGATCTCGGCTTCCTCGGTGTCGGCTTTGCTGGCTCCGCGGATCAGGATCAGACCGCCAACCAAGAACATGATGCCGACGAAGATCTCGACCGGAGTCCGTGGCAGGCGCCCGATCAGTCCGCCGAGGGTCACCGCGATGACAGTCTGCACCAGGAATGCGGAGGCAACCCCGATCCAGACCATCAACGGCTTGTATCGCGTGGCCAGCACCAAGGTCGCGATGAACGTCTTGTCGGGCAGCTCGATCGGGAAGATCAACAGGAAGGCGGTGACCGCAATGGCGAAGCTCATGGTGCGGTTGAGCCTAACGACGCCTCAGGCGTGACTCTCGCGCGGCGCCTTCGTGCGAACGGAAGGAGGTGGCTGACAGATGTGACCGCCCGTCGGCTGGAACACTCGCGCGCGCAGGGGGTTGATCGTCATACGCTGCGGTCGTGGACCTGAGCCAGAACACGTCCGCGACGCTGGTCGTCGTCGCGCTGAGTGCTGCGATTCTGGCCGTCGCGATCGCCGTGGGCGCCCAGTTGCGGCTGTCCCGCATACAAGCGCGGTATCGCGTCCTGTGGGCCGGTGGCGAGAAAGACGTGACTGCTGTGCTCGCTGACCAGTCCGGCGAGATCGCCCAGCTCCGCAGCGACCTCAAGGGCGTCCGAGCCCAGCTCACCCGATCTGCGGGCGACATCGAACAGAGCCTTCGTCACGTCGCGGTCGTCCGTTATGACGCGTTCGGGGACATGGGTGGCCGGCTCTCCTTCTCCGCGGCGATCGTTGACGACCGGGGGGATGGGCTCGTGATCAGCTCGATCCACGCGCGCGGCGAGTCCCGCACCTACGCCAAGGGCATCGTCGAGGGTGACAGCGAGGTCACGTTGTCACCCGAGGAGCAGCAGGCGCTCGCCGCTGCCCGAACCGGAAAGGGCGGCTCATGAGCAAGCGCTACGGATTCCTTGGTCCCACAGGCACATTCACCGAAATGGCACTTCATCAGTGCTTCCCTGTTGCCGAGGCCGGCGCTGCCGAACGGATCCCGTTCGCCTCCGTCGACGCCGCGCTCGCAGCACTGCGCTCCGGTGATCTCGACGCCGCGATGGTGCCGATCGAGAACTCCGTCGAGGGCGGGGTCAGTGCCACGCTGGACGCCCTGGCCAGCGGTGACCCGCTCGTCGTGGTCGGCGAACAGGTCGTCCCGATCACCTTCGTCCTGGCCGCGCCAGCCGGTATTGCGCTCGCCGACATCCGCACGGTGTCCACCCACCCGCATGCCTGGGCCCAGGTGCGCGCCTGGATGGGGGCGAACCTCCCGGGCGCGGAATACCTGCCCGCGGCATCCACAGCCGCCGCTGCGGCGGGGCTTGCTGGTGGGCAGCTGGTCTACCAGGCGGCGGTCTGCGCGCCAGTTGCCGCGGCCAACCACGGGCTCACGATCCTGCAGGAGGACATCGGCGACACCAGCGGGGCCGTGACGCGGTTCGTACTCGTGGCGCGGCCCGGCCAGCTGCCGGCACCGACGGGGGCCGACAAGACGTCGGTCGTCCTGTTCCAGCGTGAGGACCGCCCCGGTGGCCTGCTGGAGCTGCTCGAGCAGTTTGCCACCCGCGGCATCAACCTGACCCGGATCGAGTCCAGGCCCAATGGCGGTCGGCTCGGCGACTACTGCTTCTCGATCGACTGCGAGGGGCACGTCAACGACGAGCGGGTCGGCGAGACGCTGATGGGCCTGATGCGGGTGTGCGCCGAAGTGCGATTCCTGGGGTCCTATCCACGGGCCGACGGCGTCGAGGCCGAAGTGCCGGGCGGCACCGCAGATCGTGACTTCGTTGAGGCGCGCGGCTGGCTGAGGAGCCTGCGCAACCCCCTGACGGACTGAGCAACCTCAGGCGAGGTAGCGGCGCAGACCTCGTTCGCCCGATCGCATCATGAAAGCGTGGTTGCCGCGCAGCAGCGGCCGGACGGCGAGCGGCACCCTCTTGAGCAGCGGCGCCTCGACCTCTACCTCCTGACTGAACAGGGCCCGGGTGCCAGTGCCTTCGGGGGTGAGGTGCCAGGCGCACCATCCCCGAAGGTCGCCGGTGAGGTCCACCCGTAGGATCCCGCTGGCTTCGTCCTCGACGTCGCGTGCCAGAACCAGGTCGAGGGTGTACGGCAACAGGCTGCGGACGCGCACCCGGCCGGTAGCGGCATCGCGGCGCTGGATCTCACGGACCTGGGGCCACCAGTGCTGGTAGCGCTCGACGTCGGCCAGCGCGGCGTAGACCCGCTCGAGGGGTGCTGCGAGATGCCACTCGTTGTCGAAGCGGTAGGCGGGCGACACGCGGTCAGCCAACACGGACGATCAACGCGAGGGGATCGATCGTGGCGGACAGGGTCCGGGCCTGGCCGAAACTGTCGCCGTCGATCTGGACCCTTTCGGGGCGGTCTGTACGGATGGTCACCGACTTCAGGCGGTGGTGGTCCACGCGTTGATGGCCCTTGCGCCTCTTGGAAAGGACGCGCCCCGCCACGGCGACCCAGCCGATGACGCCAACCGGCGAGAGAATGACCGCGTCGAGCCAGCCGTCGTCGACCTCGGCCTCAGGCATGAGCACGAGCCCGCCGGTGATCTTGCCGCAGTTGCCGATGACGACGGTGCGCGCACGACGGGTGAACTCGGGCTCGCCGTCGAGCTTCATCCTGACCTTGAACTGTGGCCCGCGCAGGTTCTTGGCCCCTGAGATCGTGTAGGCCATCGGCCCCACCGTCTTCTTCAGGCGTTCAGGTGCATCAGCCATGATCGCGGCGTCGAAACCGAGGCCGGCCATGATCAGGAAGATGTGTTCCTCGGGGCTCTCGTGCTCTCCGGACGGGTCCACGGTGAGCCGCCCCACGTCGATCCGTTTGTTCTGACCGGTGAGTGCGACCTCCAGGGCCGCGTCGAGCGAGTCGACCGGAAGGTTGAGGTTGCGGGCAAGCAGGTTGGCGGTGCCGCCGGGCAGCAGGCCCATGGGGGTCTCGGTCCCGATCAACGCTGCCGCGACGGCTCGGACGGTCCCGTCGCCGCCGAGCGGGCAGACAAGCATCGCGCCGTCCATGACCGCCTGGCGGGTCTGCCCGGTGCCGGGGTCCTGTGCTGTCGTCTCGAGCCACAGTGGCTGGTCCCAGCCGGTGGCCAGACAGCCTTTGGTGACTTGCGCCCGCACAGCCCCGAGGTCGTCGAACTTGGTCGGGTTGACGATGATGGCGACTATCCGTTTGGGCGCCTCGGCGGACTTCGTCGAACCCTCCGGTCGGAAGTGCTCGCGATGAGGCCGACGACGGCCGAAGCGACGGACGCCGGCCGCGGCTTGTGCGACCTTGTCACCTGAGGTGGCGGCGACCAGCCAGGTGAGCAGGGCTATGACGATCGCCGTGAGAGCGGCGACCGCGATCCATCCGGTGTGGTCTTTGAGCACGAGGCGACGTTACCGGACATCAGCCTCACCAACTTTCGCCCGCTGCCAATCGACCTGCGCAAGGATGGCACCATGACTTCTCCAAACGACATCGTGCCCGATGACAAGGACTGGACCTGGGTCCTTCAAAAGCCATGCCCCGACTGTGGTTTCGATGCCAGGGCGGTTCGCGGCCCGGAGGTGGCGTCGAGGCTGCGAGCCGATGCTGCGCTCTGGTTGGCGGTCTTTGACCGGGACGACGTCAGGGTGAGACCCGAACCGCAGGTGTGGTCAGCGTTGGAGTACGGCTGCCATGTCCGCGACGTATGCCGGGTGTTCGAGGCGCGCGTGAACCTCATGCGCCTGCAGTCCGATCCGACTTTCGAGAACTGGGACCAGGACGCCACGGCGGTCGTGGAAAGCTATGGGGTCCAGAACCCTGCAGTAGTCGGCGTCGAGCTCTTGGCCGCGGCAGAGGCGGCTGCAGCAGCGTTCGACGAGGTCGGTGAGAACGACTGGCTGCGCACCGGGCATCGCAGCAACGGTGCTGTCTTCACGATCGAGACCCTCGGCCAGTACTTCCTGCATGACGTGACCCACCACCTGCACGACGTCCGCGGCTGAGTCGGGGGCATGGCATACCGGGGTGGTCAGCGGCCGCAGGCTGAGGATGGTGTCGGCGCGCGAGGTCGGCGGTGTCGGCAACGGGTTCGGGTGCGGGCCTGTCCCGCCGATAGGCTCGGCTCGTGATCGACATCAAGCTTCTGAGAGAGCACCCCGGCGTAGTAAAGGCCTCGCAACGTGCGCGAGGGGAAGACGAGGGGATCGTTGACGCGATCCTGGTCGCCGACGAGCTGAGGCGTTCTTCCATCGCCGAGTTCGAGGCGCTCCGGGCCGAGCAGAAGTCGTTCGGCAAGCAGGTCGCTGCAGCTCAGGGCCAACAGAAGGCTGTGCTGGTGGCCGCCGCTAAGGCCACGTCCGACCGGGTCAAGGTGCTGCAGGCCGCCGCGGATGACGCCGCCGCCGAGCTCGCGATCCTGGTCCGTCGAGTCCCCAACGTCGTGATCGAAGGCATCCCGAGCGGCGGCGAGGACGACTTCCGGGTCCTGGAGACCGTGGGCACACCCCGGGATTTCGGCGCGGAGGGCTTTGAGCCCAAGGACCATGTCGAGCTCGCTGAGGGCCTGGACGCACTCGACATGGAGCGCGGCGCCAAGGTGGGCGGATCACGCTTCTACTTCCTCAAAGGCGTTGGCGCACGGCTCGAGCTGGCCCTGCTCAACATGGCGATCGCCCAGGCTGTCGAGGCCGGGTTCACCCCGATGATCACCCCGACGCTGGTCAAGGCCGACGTGATGGACGGCGCTGGTTTCCTGGACGCCCATGCCGACGAGGTCTATCGCCTTGAGGCCGACGACCTCTACCTCACGGGAACGTCCGAGGTCGCACTGGCTGGCTACCACGCTGACGAGATCCTCGACCTGAGCGACGGTCCCAAGCGGTATGCCGGGTGGTCGGCCTGCTATCGCCGCGAGGCAGGCTCCTACGGCAAGGACACCCGGGGCATCATCCGCGTGCACCAGTTCCAGAAGGTCGAGATGTTCAGCTACTGCCGCCCGGAGGAGGCCGAGGCCGAGCACCAACGGCTACTCGGGTGGGAGCAGCAGATGATGGCCAAGATCGAGGTGCCGTACCGCATCATCGACATTGCGGCCGGCGACCTCGGCGGTCCAGCAGCGCGCAAGTTCGACTGCGAGGCGTGGGTGCCGACGCAGGACCGCTATCGCGAGCTGACGTCGGCCTCGAACTGCACGACGTATCAGGCCCGCCGCCTCAATATTCGCGAGCGCGACCCCCAGGCCTCGGGCAACGCCACCCGCCACGTCGCGACGCTCAACGGCACGTTGGGCACCACCCGCTGGATCGTGGCCATTCTGGAGAACCACCAGCAGGCTGACGGGTCGGTGGTCGTGCCCGCCGCGCTCCGGCCGTTCCTGGGCCTCGACGTCCTGACTCCGACGGCCTGAGCGAGGACGCTGGATGGCAGAACGACTGATCGCCCTCGACCTCGACGGCACGACGATCCACCACGACGGCACGATGTCGCCGTTGGTGCGCCAGGCCATCGGCGATGTCGCCGCGGCCGGATTCCACGTGGTCATCGCCACAGGTCGGGCGATCCTCGCCACCCTGCCGCTGATCGCAGAGCTCGGTCTCGAGAACGGCTTCGCGATCTGCTCCAACGGCGCTGTGACCATTGAGCTGGACTCTGACCATCCCGAGGGCTATCGCATCCTGGAGACCGTGACCTTCGACCCCGCGCCGGCCCTTGAGATGTTGCGCGGAACGTGGCCCGACGCGGTGGTCGCCGTGGAGGAGGTCGGCGTCGGCTTCAAGGTCAGTGCGCTCTTCCCCGACGGCGAGCTGGATGGCGGGGTCCGCGTCGTTCCCTGGGACGAGCTCTCATCCTCGCCTGCGACCCGTGTGACCTTCCGCAGCCCGACAGGGACCGCGGCGGACTTCCTGGCACTGGTAGAACGCATCGGCCTGCACGGGGTGAACTACGCGGTGGGGTTCACCGCATGGCTGGACATCAACCCCGAGGGCGTCTCCAAGGCCTCGGCGCTGGAGCAGATCCGGCTCCGGCTGGGAGTTGAGCTGGTGAACACCGTCGCGGTCGGCGACCAACGCAACGACATCGAGATGCTCCAGTGGGCACAGCGAGGTGTCGCGATGGGCAACGCCCCCGATGAGGTGAAGTCGGCGGCCGACGAGGTCACCCTCGACGTCGACGAGGACGGCCTGGTCCCCGTCCTGCGGTCACTGCTGGGCTGACCTCGTGTCAGCGGGACTGCAGCGCGTCGAGAGCCACAGCCATCGCGGCACCGACACGCCAGTCCAGACGCCAGCCGGACGGTGAGGTGGGAAGCTCCACGTCATACCGGTCGCGCAGGGTCCGCTTGCGAACAGAGCTCAGCACGATCGAGCCGTCCGGAGCGGTGAAGTCGAAGTGGAACAGGAACGGCGAGGGAATCTCGCTGATGATGGGGACCATCTCCCAGACCCGGCGCGCGATCGCGACATTCTGGTTTCGCTCCGTGCCTGTCGCCTGGAGCCCGTCGGTGGTGGTCAGCTGCCAGGTCGAGCGGAGCAGCGACTTCGCGAACTCCTTGCGGAAGCTGCCGATCGGCATACCGGCGGCATCCGTGACGTCATAGGTCGCAGCGAGATCCATCCGCTGCCTCGCCTTGAACCCGAACACCGGCTGGGTGCGTGCCTCGTCGGCATAGAAGGTCACCTGCTCCTTGAAGGCCATCCGCTTCTGCTGTGCCATGGCGATCAACGGGCCTTCGCCCCCGTCGGGGTTGACCGACCTGATCTCATATCGGTTGACCATCATCGTGATCTTCTGCTTGATGGTGAAGCGGTCGTAGCCCTCGACGTGGGGCAGGTCGGCATTCTGGATGTCGGTCATCAGAACATTCTGCTGCACGCCCGATGCTGACATGCTGTGCGGGTCATGCCCGAACTCATCATCACGTCTCCGAGCAATGCCCGCCTGAAGTCACTCGTCGCGCTTCGTCGTCGCCGCGCGAGAGAGGAGGCCGGGCTCACCCTCCTGGAGGGGTATGACGAGCTGTCACTGGCGCTGGACGCGGGCCTCGTGCCGCGAGTCGTCTACTACTGCCCGGAGCTGATGCTCGACCCCTCGGTGCAGCAGGACCTTGTCCGGCGGGTGCACGCCCTGGGCTCGGACACTCAGGAGCTGGGCAGGGTGGCATTCGAGAAGGTCGCCTACCGCGAGGGTCCCGACGGTTTCCTTGCCGTGGTCAGCTCAGTGGTGCGAGCCTGCGCTGACCTGAGGGTTGGGCCCACACCGCTGGCCCTGATCTGCCAGGGGGTGGAGAAGCCGGGCAACCTCGGCGCGATGTTGCGGACCGCTGACGCCGCGGGCGCCGATGCGGTCATCGCCGCCGATCCGGTCACCGACTGGGGCAACCCCAACCTGGTGCGCGCCAGCAAGGGCACGGTGTTCTCGGTTCCGGTCGCGTCCGCCAGCACGGCAGAGACATTGGCGTGGCTGTCGGCACACCGGATTGCGCTCGCAGCCACGACGCCGGACACGGATCTGGACTACACGGATCTGGACTACAGGGGGTCGATCGCGATCGCCGTCGGAGCCGAGAAGTACGGGTTGACCGACGAGATCTTGTCGGCTGCGGCATACAGAATCCGCATCCCGATGGCGGGGCGGGCGAACTCGCTCAATGTGGCGACATCGGCTGCCGTCGTCATCTACGAGGCTGTGCGTCAGCGTCAAGGTCACTGACAGAGGCCACGGAATGGACCCCGGTCAAAGGCAACCCGTCGCCTGTGTCACGATGACACGTATGCGAGTTGACCACGTCTCTTATGCCGCCGAAAGAGATGGGCTGAAGGCCACTGCGCAGCGTCTGTCCAAGAAGCTCGGAGTGACGCCTGTGGACGGTGGCATTCATCCCCGCTTCGGCACCCGCAACATCATTTTCCCCTTGGCGCACGAACGCTATGTCGAGGTTGTAGAGGTGCTGGACCACCCCGCCTCCGACAAAGCGGCCTTCGGCCAGGCTGTGCGTGCCCGTTCCGAGGCCGGCGGTGGCTGGCTCGGCTGGGTGGTCAGGGTTGACGATCTGGCCGAGGCCGAGAGACGACTCGGTCGTGAGTCCGCTGTGGGCAGCCGACGCCGCCCTGATGGTGTCGAGCTCAAGTGGCGTCAGCTCGGCCTCAAGGGGCTGATGGCCGACTCGCAACTGCCGTTCTACATCAAGTGGGACGATCTGGGCGTTCACCCCTCCGTGGGCGCCACGACTGACGTCACCATCTGCGGCCTGGAGATCGCTGGTGACAGCGAGCGGGTCTGTGAGTGGCTCGGCCTGCCAGCTGACCAGACCTCGTCCGTCATCGACTTCACCTTCGTGGCACCGCATGGCACGCCGGGCCTGTTGTCAGTCAAGTTCGACACGCCCGGCGGTACCGTCAGCATCTGAGGGCACCTCGTCGCTGCACGGCCCCGCTCGAGCATCGGGATTCGCGGTTAAATGAGCCGTGGCGCCCAAACGTTGTGCAAGACATCAGCCGGGACGAGTTGCGGCCCCATCCCCTTGAGCTGGCGCCAAGGGATGGCTTCGTGACCGATCTCAGGGGCCTGATCGTCGCGAGCTATCCCGCACAACCTGGGCTGATCGGGAGAGACTTCTCATACCGCGTTGCTTCTCGTACTCGTCTTCGCCCTGTTGGCATGGGGCGCTGCCCGCCGCCGGACCGCTGAACAGGCCGGGGCCCAGTACGCCCGAAGCTTGATTGAGGCTTGGCCGCCGCCCGCGATGTGACCGAGCAGAAGCAGGCCGAGGCCGCGCTCGTCCGGCAGAACAAGGAGCTGGACCGGCTGGCGGAGCTCGAGCGGTTCCAGCGGCTGACCATCGGTCGAGAGCTCAAGATGATCGAGCTCAAGAAGGAGATCGAGCGCCTCAAGCAAGCCAGCGTGCAGCCTGGACCGCCCGGCTCCGAACACTGAGACTGGCGACGAGCGCTGATCCGCCGGTCAGGATCCTCGCCTGCTTCTAGCCAGTCACCTGGTGGGCGATCGAAGATGCGCCGACGGTCGCCCCGTGAGCGTCGCGGATAGGCGAGATCGTGAGGGAAACCGTGATGGCCATTGCGTCCTTGCGGACGCGCCTGGTCTCAAAGTGACCCATATGCTGGCCGGCGCGGATCGTGGCCAGGATGGTCTCGATCTCGCCGGTTCGATCGTCGGGGCTGAGGAGTCCAACGGACTTGCCGATGATCTCCCTGCTTGAGTAGCCGTAGATCCTCTCGGCCGCCTGGTTCCAGCTCGTGATGACCCCGTCCAGCGTCGCACCGATGATGGCATCATCCGAGTGTTCGACGATCGCCGCCAGCTGGATCATCAGGTCGATGTTGTCTGTCGACTTCGTGTGGTCGGTCAGGTCTCGCACCGCCGCGATCGCCAACGGCCCATCCTCGGTGTCCATGTAACACAGACTGATGTTCACCGGGAACTCGGTGCCGTCCCGACGCCGTCCGCGCGGGCAAACTGGGGGCGCCAGGCGGCCTACGCCCGCGTTCTTCTCCCTCTCAGATCTCGGGAGCAGAAGCTGAGCTTCGAGATGTGCGAAGTACGCCTCGCGGTGTGCCGGGTGTCCGGGCTGGAGAGTCTCGGGCACCAGTGTCTCGATGCGCCTTCCGACCAGGTCCTCGCGGTCATAGCCGAACAACGACTCCGTCTGGCGATTGATGTACCGGATCACGCCCGCACTGTCTACCGCCACCAAAGCCCCAGGTACGGCGTCCAGCATGCGCTCGAAGTCGGTCATCCGCTCAGGCACGTGCTTCCCCTTCGACCAGTGCAGATAACTCAAACTGTCAGAAATGACTCAAACTGTCGGGAACCTGCAGATTTTGCCAAACCGGTGCCCCAAGTATGTCACCACGCCTGGCCGGGCAAGGCGCCACTCCAGACCGTGCATCGGACGGTCGATGTGCGGGTTCTGGCGCTGCCCCGTCTGACAGCTGAGGGCCTGCAAACGTCCGGCTGGGTGGGTAGCTGGCTGCTGGAGACAGTGGTGATCGGAGCGAACCTACCCAGATGGGGACCTTCTCGCCGTCGGCGCAGGAGATGGCTGGAAACGGACCAACCGGGCTTATGCTGCTCAGACCGAGGCGCGGCGCTACCGCCGTCGCCAGGTCCTTGGAGAGCTCGTGTGAAGAATCAAGTACGCCACGCAATGCGACGACGCCGTTGAGCACCGAGGGAACGACAAGTTCATCGGCCCAGGGCGAAAGCTCCCCCGAAAACGTCGTGCTCACCATGACGCCGATGCAAGCCAAGGCCTTGGCCACGCTGATCAGCCGTGGCGCCAGGCATGGCTCTGGGCTCGACGCCCTACGAATTGCTTTGCTACGTGGTGCTTCTGAAGTGAGCTCTCGGGAGCCATCATCTGCGGCTTCTGTTCTCGCCGACGCCAAGGCATTTGTCGCCGGCGCGCAGGTCGACATTGCGGCCGCTCGCGAAGTGAAATATGTGGCCAAGACCGCGGCCGCTACCAAGAAGTCAGTGTTGGCAGCGGCTCTTATGACCGCCGAGGCTGCCTCACACGCCCGTGACGTGGCGGCGGGCGACGCTGCCCGTGCCGCTCTCAACATGGCGGACACGGCCGCCCAGACTGCTAGCGGCATCCAGACTCGGGCCGATGCGCTCGCCGTACGAGTGGCCACGGCCGCAGTCAGGGCCGCTGACGTGGTCTCGGCATCGATCGCCTCTGGCAGTGAGGAGGAAGGCGCCCTTGCAGCCCTTCAACTCGCTGCGACAGTAGACGCGGCGGCGATCGCCACCGCGAAGGAGACGGCCCTCGCAGCCGCCGCGGTGGCCACTGCCGTCGCTTCTGCCGCCACACAAGCAGCGCTTGCGGCGGCCGCGGCAGCGGAAGTGTTCGAGCGAGAAGTAGCCCTCGCAGCAGAAGCCGTCAAGCTGGTGGCCACAACAACCGCTCGCGATTTGGCTCTCGACACGGACGCCAAGGCGGTCGAAATAGCGCTGGCGGCTCGCAGGCCTAGCCGGTTCTGACCGAGATTCGGACCATCCGCCCTCACCGGGAAGTGCAAGACGACTCACGCAGAACGCGAGTACACCCTCACCGGGCTCGCGAAGAGACTCGACGTGCTCGTCGTCGGAAGCCCCGACCGGGCCGACGTCTACGACGCTGCCGACTCCTTGGTCCTACAGATCAAGGCCTCACCCACGGTCGACGTCACCCCACCCGGGAAGGACGCATCATGAGCCGCTGGCCCCGCGGCGAAGACCGGATCGAGCAGCCGATCGCCACCAAACAGCTGCAGCGGGCCATCGGGGGACAAGCCAACGGCGTCTCTCCATCTTCTGACTGGGACAGAGAGCCGATCGCCTGACGGCCGGCGCCGATGCGGGAGTCTGAGTCCCATGGATGGCCCGCTCATCGTTCCAAGCGGCGCGGGGGCCGCGTCAGTCCGCGGCAAACAGAGAAACAGCGTCCATGGATCCCCAATTGCTGCAACACTTTTCGCGTGTGGAGCGGGTGACGGGAATCGAACCCACACTGTCAGATCGCGCACAGGCGCGTGCACCGTGTGAGGCCGCGACTAGCCGCAATACCACTTAGTTAGTCGCCGAGGTCTGGGTTCTGTTCTTGGGGCTGCGTGCGGGGTCGTCGTTTCTTGTATCCGGTCCTTGAGGGGCCGGTGATGGTGATCGTCTGGGCGGGCGGGGCCTTCGGCTGGGG
>JBBRWQ010000009.1:0-55154 GCA_038249115.1 Actinomycetales bacterium | reverse complement strand
GGCCCCATCTTGGCGGTGGTGCGGATCCATTCGGGTTTGCGCTCGATCGGCGTCTCCGAGTTGCGGGTCTCGACGCGCAACATGCGACGACCGTCCGGTGCGACGCTCACAAAAAGCTCCCTTGCCATGTCCGTGTCACAAACAGGATGCCCCGGGTTGACGTGAACCGGAGGCAGAACCCAAGGGTACGCCGATGAGCGCGTCTCCTGGACTACGCGCCGTCGCACAGCACGACGTGCCCCTGACCGGGCGGTGACGCCCTTCGGTCAGCTGACGTCGCGGCGTCTGAACACCAGGGCGGCCAGGCCGACGACAAACACGATCAACAGCCCCAGGTATGCCGAGCTGTGGCCGAACGAGAGCACGTTCTCGACGCCGGTGCAGCTGTAGTTGCCCTGGCCGTCGGTCGTGCATCTTTCGGTGTAGTAAGTCGTGCCGTGCTCCAGCCAGCCGTTGACGTTGAGCTGTAAGAACCAGGTCTGGGCTCCCTGGAGCTGCTGACGGAAGACCCCTTCGACCAGCACGAGATAACCGAAGGCGATGCCAAGTACGGCGGCCGTGCGGCGTACCAGCACCCCGATCGCGGACCCGGTCACGGTCGCGGCCAGCGCCAGCGCGACCGAGCGTGCACCCGTCTCGCCGAGGTCACCCCAGACCTTTGCGGTCGTGTCTGCGGTGGAGCCGAAGTGACCGACGATGAGCCACGCGCCGGCGGTCAGCAGGCCGAGCAACGCCACCGCGGCCGGGATCAGGCCCAGGCCGGCAGCTGTCAGCTTGCTGGCATAGACCCGGGTCCGCCGTGGCTCGAACGTGAGCCAGTTGGCCATCGACCCGCTACTGAACTCGGCTGACACGAATCCGGCGCCGACCACGAATCCGACGAAGGCCAGAAGGTACGACCCGCCGAGCAGGGTGTTGGGCATCATCTCGTTGAACTTCAACGGCTGCTTGCCCCAGTTCTCCCACCTAGGCTCCATCTGGTTGCAGCTGAAGTTGGCCTTGGGGTCCGTCTTCTGCGCCTCGGCCTGCGCATTCATGCAGTCCGCGACCTGCTGGTCACCGTTGGCCAGCCAGTCCTTGTGCGCCTGGTCGAACTGCGCCCGCTGGGAGGTCAGCTCTGCGCTGCTGAGCGGTTTGGCCCCCTGATAGGCGCCGAACAACATCAGCCCGGTGATGACCAGGGCGCCGAGCAGGGCGATAGTCGTGAGCCGGCGCGAGAACAGCCGCCGAAGCTCAACCTTGGTCAACCGCATCATCGGGCTGCTCCCACGGTCTCGAGGCCTTCGTCAGCCGTCAGCTCCAGGAACACCGACTCGAGGTCTGCACGCACGGGCGTCAGCTCGTTCACGAACAGGTCGTGGGCGGCGAGGCGCTTCGTGATCTGTGCGCCATCGCTGGCGCCCACCACGACGAGCAGACCGCCGTCCTGGCGGACCACCAGACCACCATCAGTCAGGATGCGCTGTGCCGCAACGAGATCGGCGACTCCCACTCGAATGGATGTCGCGGTCTGGTCGCCGATCACGTCAGCCACCGGGCCCGAGGCCAGCAGCCGGCCGTGGCCGATGATCGAGACCCTGTCGGCCACCTGCTCGACCTCGGCGAGGATGTGGCTGCTGACCAGGACGGTCTTGCCCTGCTCGCCCAGCGACTTCATCGTGTTCCGGATCTCGCGGATGCCGGCCGGGTCCAGTCCGTTGGTCGGCTCGTCGAAGATGAGCAGGTCGGGCTCCTTCAGCAGTGTGGCGGCAATGGCCAGCCGTTGCTTCATGCCGAGGGAGTAGGTCTTGTACTTGTCCTTGCCACGCTCGCCCAGGCCGGTCTGCTCAAGGACCTGGTCGACGATGCTCCGCGGGCGGCCGATGGCCTCGGCGAGCAGCTGGAGGTTCTTGCGGCCGCTGAACGCGGGGAAGAACTTGGGCGACTCGACGATCGCGCCGACCCGGCCCACGACCTCTGGCAGATGTTTGGGGACGTCCTGGCCGAAGATGCTCATCGTGCCGGAGTCGGCGCGAACCAGCCCCAGCAGCATCCGGATCGTCGTCGTCTTACCTGAGCCGTTCGGCCCCAGGAACCCGTGGACGCCGCCGATCGGAACGTCCAGGTCCAGCCCCTGCACGGCGACGTGGCGGCCCTTGTGGTTGCGATAGGTCTTGCGCAGGCCCGTGGTGGATATGGCCAGCTCTGCTGTTCCTGTGGTCATTGACTCGCCCCCGAAGGTCGCTGCAACGCGCCTCGTTGCAGCGTCACGTGACTCTATGGCGTGCCGGGGTGCGTCGCATGTCGGACACGCAAGGGGTCAGCCCAGGACGTCGCTGAGGTGCTTCTCGGCGTAGGGGAGCACCCCGCGGACCGTGACATCGCGACCCAGCTCATGGCTGATCGAGGTGATTCCGGCGTCCGCGATGCCACACGGCACGATGACCTGGCCCCACGACAGGTCGCAGTCGCAGTTGAGCGCAAAACCGTGCATCGTGACGCCCTGGCTCACCCGGATGCCGATGGCGCCGATCTTGCGGTCGGGACCGGACTCATCGGCGCGGATCCACACACCGCTGCGGCCTTCGACGCGACCAGCGGTGACCCCCAGGTCGGCACAGACCCCGATCATCACCTCTTCGATTCGGCGCACGTGCGCAACGACGTCCAGAGGCGTGGGCAGCGCGACGATGGGATAACCGACGAGCTGCCCGGGCCCGTGCCACGTGATCTTGCCGCCGCGGTCGACGTCGATGACCGCGGTGCCGTCGAAGGGACGCTCGTGAGGCTCGGTGCGCTTGCCCGCGGTGTAGACCGCGGAATGCTCGAGCAGCAGCACCGTGTCGGGCTCGTCGCCGGCGACAACGGCGGCATGAACCTCGCGTTGACGGGCCCACCCAGCCATGTAGTCGACGTAGTCCGGGTTGAACCCAAGGTGCTCGAAACGCATGTTTGCAGCCTACGCGGGCGACCGGTCACACCTGCCCCTAGGCTGGCGAAGGAAGACACCACCGTTAAGACATCAGCCGGGAGCAGAACCGTTGAGCCGTCACGACATCACGCCCGAGCAAGAGGCCGCCGAACGCTCGAAGCCCGCTGGCCGGGCCACGCTGACCCGCCTTCTTGCTGTCGTCTTCGTCCTGCTCGCATGGTTCGCTCTCGCCGGGGTCGGGGGACCGTTGGTCGGCCGCTTGTCGGAGGTGCAGAAGAACGACAACGCCTCGTTCCTGCCCAAGTCCGCAGAGTCCACGGAGGTCAGCACACTCGCGGCGAAGTTCAGCTCAACCAACGCACTGCCCTACTTCGTGGTGATCGAGCGCCCCACCGGTCTGTTGCCCGCTGACTCGGCCGCTGTTGGCAGGTTCATCGCCGGTATTCCGTCCCTGCCCTTTGAGATCCCGGGGTACTCCCTGGGGTCGTACCTCGCGCAGGGCCAAGGACCCACGACGGCTATCCCGAGCCAGGACGGCAAGGCACTCCTGGTGCCGGTGCTCCTCGATGCCCAGAAGGCCGCCGAGACGATCGGTTCGTCCAGTCCGCTGTTCGAGGGCGCCAAGGCGCTGAAAGCGTCGGCGGCCACCACTTTGACGCCGAGCGGACTGGCTGTTTATGTTGCCGGGCCCGGGGGCGTCCTGGCTGACTTCGTGACTGCGTTCGCAGGCATCGACGGCATCCTGTTGATGGTGGCGCTCAGCGTGGTGTTCTTCATCCTGCTGGTGGTCTATCGCAGCCCGATTCTGCCGATCGCAGTGCTCATGACCGCGGTCTTCGGTCTGGCCGCAGCTGCGATGGTGATCTACCCACTGGCCAAGAACGACACCATCGGGCTGAACGGCCAGAGCCAGGGAATCCTGTCGATTCTGGTCGTCGGCGCGGCGACGGACTACTCGCTGCTCCTTGTCGCCCGCTATCGCGAGGAGCTGCATCAGCACCCGAGCAAGTGGGCCGCCATGGCGGTGGCGTGGAAGGCCGCGGTCCAGCCCATCGCCGCCAGTGCGGCCACCGTGATTCTTGGCCTGCTCTGTCTGTTGCTGTCGCAGCTCGGCAGCACTCGAGGACTGGGGCCTATCGGCGCGCTGGGCATCGCCGGAGCGCTCGTTTCGGCGCTGACTTTCCTGCCGGCGGTGCTATTGCTTTTCGGGCGCCGCATCTTCTGGCCGATCATTCCCAGGGTTGACCACGTCCATGCCGAGGACTCGGTGGGACGTCGCGGCATCTGGGGTCGAGTTGCCGGCATGGTGGGTCGCCACCCGCGTCGCACCTGGGTGGTCACGCTGGTGGCATTGCTCGCCGCCGCGGCTTTCGCCCCGACACTGAAGGCCGACGGGATCACCCAGTCGCAGGTCTTCTTGAACAAGGTTGAGTCCGTTACCGGCCAGGAGGTCTTGGCCGAGCACTTCCCTGCGGGCTCGGGCTCGCCGGTGCAGATCATCGCGCCCCAGGCCAAGGCCGAACAGGTCCTGGCCACGGTGAAGTCCGTCGGTGGTGTCGCCTCTGCGTTTGTGGGGGAAGCGCCGGGGGTACCGCCGAAGGTCGTGGATGGCAACGTCCTGGTGCAGGCGACGTTGACACCTGCCGCCGATAGCCCCGCTGCCGAGGTCGTGGTCGAGACGCTGCGCGACAGCCTTGACACGGTCGGTCCCGACGTTCTGGTCGGCGGCAGTACTGCCGTCAACTTCGACGTCCGCCAGGCCAGCCAGCGGGACCTGCGGGCCATCATCCCGGCGATCCTCGCCGTGGTGTTTCTGGTGCTGATGTTGCTGTTGCGATCCCTGGTCGCGCCGGTGATCCTGGTCGTCGCCAACGTCATCTCGTTCGCAGCGACCCTGGGTGTGGCGGCGCTCGTGTTCAACCACGTCTTTGAGTTCCCGGGGTCCGATCCGGCGACGCCGCTCTATGCCTTCGTCTTCCTCGTCGCTCTGGGCATCGACTACTCGATATTCCTGATGACCCGGGTCCGCGAGGAGTCGGCGGAGCGGGGGACCAGACCGGGAGTCATCGTCGGACTGGCCGTCACCGGTGGGGTCATCACCAGTGCGGGCATCGTGCTCGCAGCAACGTTCTCGGCCTTGTCCGTCATTCCGCTCGTCTTCCTTGTCCAGATCGCGTTCATTGTTGCGTTCGGGGTCTTGCTGGACACCCTGGTCGTCCGTTCCCTGTTGGTGCCGGCCTTCGCGTACGACCTCGGTCGACGCGTCTGGTGGCCCAGCCGGCTGGACAGATGACCAAGGCGTCGATGGCCACCGTTGGCCTGGCCGGGTTCGGGTCCGCGGGCCGGGGCATCCACACGCCCCTTCTACAGCAGGCTGGTATGACGATCGCCGCGGTCTCGACGTCCGATCCGCAACGCGTGGAACAGGTCCGGACCGATCTGCCGGACGCGCGCGTGGTGGCAAACCTCGACGCACTGCTTGAGGTTGACGGGCTCGATCTCATCGTGCTGGCCACTCCCAGCGGACTCCACGCTCGGCAAGCCCGGCAGTGCACTGACGCGGGGATCGCCGTGGTGGTCGACAAGCCCTTGGCCACGAACGCGACCGAGGCTTTCGCCGTCGTCGATGCAGCTCGCGCAGCCGGCGTGGCTCTGACTGTGTTCCAGAACCGCCGATTCGACGCCGAGCATGTGGCCGCTCGAGAGACCGCGCGCTCCGGTCGGCTCGGCGAGGTGTTCCGGCACGAGTTTCGTTGGGAACGTTGGCGTCCCACGCCTAAAGACCGCTGGCGTGAGAACGTGTCAGCGGCTGACGGCGGGGGGATCCTGCTTGATCTGCACAGCCATATGATCGACGCAGCGGTCGACCTGTTCGGGCTGGTCGTCACGGTCTATGCCGAGGTCGCTGCCCGCACCACAGCCGCGGAGGACGACGCGTTCTTGGCCTGCAGGCATGCCTCCGGGGTGGTGTCCCACCTCAGTGCAACGTCCGTCTCTGCCGCGCCCGGACCACGGGTGCGGATCCTCGGACGCGGCGGCGCCTTCCTGCTCAACCAGTTCGAGGACGTCGGCGGGGACATCTACCCCGACCTGGCCGACGTCGACGCGGCGCACTGCGGGTGGGTCTATGAGGGGGAGCGGCGCACACCGGTGGCCCGGCCCGTCGCAGGACAGGTCGACTTCTATCGGCAGGTGGGTCGAGCACTGGCTGCGCCAGATCCCCAGGCCGCCATGCCCGTCAACCCGTATGACGCGGTGCACACGCTCGCCGTGATCGACGCCGCCCGGACCAGCGCGGCACAGGGGATGGTGGAACAGGTCCGGACACCCGGTCAGCGTTAGTCCGATCGCCCGTCAACCGTGAGCTGGCCGCCAGTCAGCGTTGCCAGGTCACTGACGTTGTCGGGCCGTCGGAGTGCGGTGCTCCTCGGAGGCCGAGCAGCCGCGTCTCGAGTCGTTCCTCCACGGCGTTGTCACCCTCTCGGCGGACGATGTAGGCCCCTTTTCCCGCCTGCTCGCTGACCGCCTCGACGAACTCGGTTCCGCGGTAGAGCATCCCGACCCCGGCGTCGGTGCAATGAGTCGTGCCCAGAGTGCCGTTCGCGACGAGCTGATGAACCAGGGGTCGGCGGCGGTCCTCGCTGTCGTAGTGCACCCCGTTGGCATAGGGCAGGAATCCCAGACCGTTCGTGACGGCGCGCAGGTCTGGCCCGAAGGAGTCGGTGGTGCCGCCCTCGAACCAGCAGATCGACCCGGCCGAGACGCCGGCGAGGACGACACCGGCCTGCCAGACGCGTCGCAGGATCTGGTCGAGGCCATGCACCCGCCATACGGCCAGGAGGTTGGCCACCGAACCGCCGTTGACCCACACGACGTCCTGTTCCATCAAATGGCCCTCGATGTCATCCAGGTTCGGCATCGAGAACAGGCTCAGGTGGGTGAGGTTGAAGCCGGCCACGCGACCGGCTTCGGACATGTCCATCTGGAACCGGGGGTCGTCGCCGGAACCGTGCTGATGTTGCACACCCTGGGGACAACTGCGGAGGCGCCGGAGAGATCAACGGCATAGTGGAGCAGGTCAGCGAACTGGAAGCGCAGACGGTCGTGATCCCGGTAGCCACCGGACGTTGCCAGGATCGTTGGTGCATCAGTTGCCATGTCGAGACCATAGGGGGCCGCCATCCTCGTCCCGCCGCGCGTACCGGGGTTCACCGTCACCCATGAGCTGAGCTCGGACTCGTTGGGCTCAACGTGGGCGGCTGTACGTCACCTCGATGATGAGCAGTTTGTGCTGCGGCTCATCCCTGTCCAGGATGTGACCGAGGCCAGAGCGCAGGCAATGCAGACCATGGCCGTGCTCGACGGGATCGACAACGAGCACCTGGTTCGTCAGCACGCTGCCGTGGCCTCGGCCGAAGGCGCTCTGGCCCTGATTCTCGACCAGATGACGGGTTGCGGCCTTGCCCAGCTCATCGCCGGCCGAGTGCACCTGACTCCTGGTGAAACTGTCACGACTGTCGCCCCGCTGTTTGGCGCCCTGGCTGACCTGCACGCGGCCGGCGCCGTCCATGGCGATCTGACACCATCGAGCATCCTGTTCAGCGCGGACGGCAGGCCACTGATCGGCGACCTGGGGGTGGCTCGCCTGCTGGGGCGGTCACCAGTCGGTCCAGCCGACCCGACCGTACGTTTCATGGCGCCAGAGGTCGTCAACGGCGCAGCGCCTTCGCCGGCCTCGGACGTCTACTCCCTCGCGGCGCTGGGCTGGTTCTGCCTCAGCGGCGCGCCGCCCGGTCCCGCGCTGACCCGACCGCCGTTGAGGACCGTGAGCCCTGGCCTGCCTCCGCGGCTGGTCGAGGTGCTCACTACCTGCCTCTCCACCGACCCGGGTGCAAGACCCGGCGCGCGCGTGGCCGCCATCGAGGTCTTCGAGTCTGCGGCCGCAGAGCCGGTTGTTCTGACATCGCTGTCTGACCCGGCCACCGAGATCACCCGCCGGATCCGGGCCACTGCCGCGCCTGCTCCGGTCCCGGCGCAGACGTCGACCCGGAGTCGTCTCCATCGGCCACTCCTCATTGCGGGCCTGGCACTTCTGGTGGCTGGAACCGTTGGTGGCGGCGCGACCTGGGCCCTGCGCCATTCACCCTTGGCTGATGCGCCTGGTGCGAGTCGGTCGTTAGCAACCCCCGCGAGGCTCACAGATGTGATGACGGAGCCTGGCTCACCGCGGATCGCCGCCGCGGAGGTGTTGCAGGCGCTGGTTGACGCTCGGGCACTGGCATACGCAGCGCGCAACGCTGCTCTCCTCGATCTGGTCTATGCCCCCGGGGCCACCAAGGCCGGTGCCGACAGGACCAACCTTGAGACCGCACTGAAGAACGGGGCGACGTACCTCGGGCTGGCCTTTGTGGTGAAAGACGCGGCCTTCCTCGACGGGTCGTCCACCACGGCACAGATCCGGGCCACGATCGTCACACCCGCCTACGAGACCGGCCAGCCGGACGGTCGCAAGATCCCTCATCCGCAAGAGACCGTCGGGCCGGCGGTCTTCACGCTGAGCCTGACCCGCGACGGTTGGCGGATTCTCGCTCTCACGGCGCCTTAGCTCGCGTTGACCAGCCAGCGCATGGCGCTCTCGATGGTGTCGTGGTCGAACGCGAACCCCGACGCGGTCAGAACGCTGGGCAGCACCCTCTGGCTGCCCAGAATATCCCCGGCGAACTCGCCCAGAATGACCTTGAGTGCCAAGGTTGGGGCCGGCAGCAAAGCGGGACGGCCAAGGACCGTACCGAGGGCCTTCATCACCTCGGCCTGAGGCAGCGGCTGAACGCTGACCAGGTTGACCGGTCCGCTGAGGTCCTGGTCGATGAGATGGGCCAGTGCCCGGATCTCGTCGTGCAGTGTGATCCAGCTCCAGTACTGCCGACCCGAGCCGAGCGGGCCTGCGAGTCCGAGCCGGGCCAGCGGTAGCACCCGCTCCATGGCGCCACCCTTGGGCGCGAGAACGAGTCCGGTGCGGGCGTGGGCGACACGGAGGCCTGCGTCCTGAGCCGGTCGGGTGGCGGACTCCCAGGCCTGCACGACATCCGCGAGAAAGCCGTGCCCCGCGGTGCTGTCCTCGGTGAGTATCTCGTCGCCGCGGTCGCCGTAGAACCCCATCGCCGAACCGCTCACGAGTGCGATGGGCTCACCGAGATCGGCCAGGGCTTTCGAGATGGTCGCAGTGCCGTCTACCCGCGAGGAAAGGATCACCTGCTTGTATGCCGGTGTCCACCGATGGTCGCCCACGCCGGCTCCGGCGAGGTGAACGACGGCCGTGACACCGGCGAGATCATCGGGGTCAAGGGTTCTCGTCGAGGGGTCCCAGCCGATCTCGTGGCTGGTCCGCGGCTGTCGGCGGACCAGGTGCACAACCTCGTCGCCTCTGCCGCGCAGGAACACCGACAGCGCGCTGCCGATCAGTCCCGAAGCGCCGGTGATCGCAACGCGTTGGACCGGTGGACTGTCTGCGGACCGGGGAGTGGGCGGCATACGACGCGGGTGTTCTAGAGGCCCAGGGAGGCTTCGAAGGCTCCCTCTTCGAGGCGCGTCTTCATCGACATCAGGAACCGCGCCGCATCGGCGCCGTCAACGACGCGGTGGTCGTAGGACAGAGCCAGATAGACGATCGAGCGGATCGCGATCGTCTCGCCGCCATCGTTGTCCTTGACCACGACTGGACGCTTGACGACCGCGCCGGTGCCGAGAATTGCCACGTTGGGCTGGTTGATGATCGGGGTGTCGAAGAGGGCACCGCGGCTACCGGTGTTGGTGAGTGTGAAGGTCCCACCCGCGAGCTCGTCGGGAGAGACCTTGTTCGTGCGGGTCCGCTCGGCCAGGTCGGCGATCTTGCGCGACAGTCCGGCGATATTGAGGTCACCGGCGTCCTTGATCACCGGCACGAGCAGTCCGCGATCAGTGTCGACTGCGACGCCGAGGTTCTCGGAACCGTGATAGGTGATCTGGTCACCTTCGACGCTGGAGTTGACGGCCGGGTGGGACTTGAGCGCCTCGACGGCAGCGAGTGCGAAGAATGGCAGGAAGCTGAGCTTGGTGCCCTCACGAATCTCGAAGTCGCGCTTGGCCTTGTCGCGCAGTCTGGAAATCTTGGTGACGTCGACCTCGACCACCGTGGTGAGCTGAGCGGAGACCTGCAGCGACTCGACCATCCTCGCCGCGATGACCTTGCGCAGGCGACTCATCTTCTCGGTCGTTCCTCGCTTGGGCGAGGTCGCCGCTGTGCCAGGACCTGCAGCCGATGCGGCCTGCGCAGGGGGGGCGACTGGGGCGACAGCGACAGCGGCAGTAGCGGTAGCCGCGGCCGCAGCCTTGACTGCGGAAGCGGCGTCGAGAACGTCCTGCTTGCGGATACGGCCACCGACACCGGTGCCCTTGAGCGATCCGAGGTCGACGTCGTTGTCGCTGGCGAGCTTGCGAACCAACGGCGTCACGTATGCCGAGGCGTCAGTTGCGGCCGACGTCGGGACCGAAGTCGTGACCGCGGGAACAGGCGCCGGTGCGGGCGGGGCGGATGCGACAGGGTCGAGGACGGGTGCAGCGGCGGCGTTGGCAGGTGCGGGCGGGGCCGTGGCAGGTTCGGGCGGAGCAGGAGCAGGGGCAGGGGCAGGAGCAGGAGCAGGAGCAGGAGCAGGAGGGGCAGGGGCTGGTTGCTGGGTCGGCGCTGCGGCGGTGGTTGCTTCCGCGGCGCTGCCACCGATGATGGCCAGGTCTGCGCCGACGGGGACGGTCTCGTCCTCGCCCACCAGGATCTTGGTGACGGTGCCGGCGGCCGGTGAGGGGATCTCGGTGTCGACCTTGTCGGTTGAGACCTCGAGCAACGGTTCGTCCACGGCGATCTGGTCGCCCTCAGCTTTGAGCCAGCGACTGACCGTTCCCTCGGTCACGGACTCGCCCAGGGCCGGCATCCTGACGGTGGTGCCGCCCGAAACCTCTCCGCCCGAGACCTCGGGTGTCTCGACGGGTGCTTCGGCGACGGGTGCTTCGGCGACGGGTGCTTCGGCGACGGGCGCCTCGGCGACGGGCGCCTCGGTGGCGGGTGCTTGAGCAGCCTGCGTGGACGGCTCTTCCTGGGCCGCCGGTTCGGCAGGATCCTCTTTGGCCGTCGGCTCGGTCGCCGTGGCTGGGGACTCGGCCGGAGCGGCCTCGCCCTCACCGATGACGGCCAGGTCGGTGCCAACCGGGACGGTCTCGTCCTCGGCCACGAGGATCTCCTGCAGGATGCCGGCAACCGGCGAAGGGATCTCGGTGTCAACCTTGTCGGTCGAAACCTCCAGCAACGGCTCGTCAACGGCCACGGCGTCGCCGACGTTCTTCAGCCATCGGGACACTGTGCCTTCGGTGACCGACTCCCCAAGGGCCGGCATGGTCACTCGTTCAGACATGAGTTGAGGTCTCCTCGTTGTGCGGTGCGACGGTCGATGTCTGCAGTTTATTGACCTGGCTGACCTTGGCTAGGTGTGACCGCGGTCGCTGGCCACACGTCAGGCGTGAGCGTGCAGCGGCTTTCCTGCGAGCGCCAGGTGAGCCTCGCCGAGCGCTTCGTTCTGGGTTGGGTGGGCATGGATGAGCTGGGCGACGTCCGAGGGCAGGGCCTCCCAGTTGTAGATGAGCTGGGCCTCGCCGATCTGCTCACCCATGCGGGCGCCGATCATGTGGACACCGACAACGGGGCCGTCCTTCTGGCGGACCAGCTTGACGAAGCCCTGGGTCCCCAGGATCTGGCTCTTGCCGTTGCCCCCGAGGTTGTAGTCGTACGTCTCGATCTCGCCGAACTTCTCCTTGGCCTGGGCCTCGGTGTAGCCGATCGATGCGATCTCGGGGTCGCAGTACGTGACGCGCGGGATGCCCATCTCGTCGATGGCCGGGGGGTTGAGCCCGGCGATCTGCTCGGCGACGAAGATGCCCTGTGCAAAACCACGGTGGGCCAGCTGTAGGCCGGGCACGATGTCGCCGACCGCGTAGATGCCCTCGACGTTGGTCTGGCAGCGTTCGTTGGTCAGCACGAAGCCGCGGTCGACGGTGACGCCGGCCTCTTCGTAGCCCAGACCGGCGGTGACCGGCCCACGTCCGACTGCGACGAGGAGCAGGTCGGCCTCGATGGGGTCGCCTGACTCCAGCGATACCTGGACGACGTCACCGGACTGGGTGGCACCCGAGAACTTCACGCCTGTCTTGACGTTGATCTTGCGCTTGCGGAAGGACCGTTCGAGCTGCTTGGAGATCGCCTCGTCCTCGGCTGCCACCAGGCGGGGGAGGGCCTCGATGATGGTGACGTCGGAGCCGAACGACTTGAAGATAGAAGCGAACTCGACGCCGATGACGCCGCCCCCGAGGACGACCACGCGAGGAGGGACGAAGTCCAGTGAGAGGGCCTGCTCGCTGGTCATGATTCGGCCGGTGATGTCCAGGCCGGGGAGGGACTTGGCGTAGGAGCCGGTGGCGAGGAGAACGTTCTTGCCGACCAGCTGGCGGCCGGCGACCTCGACGACGTTATTGGCGACCAGACGGCCTTCGCCCTCGACGTACTCGATGCTCTTGGACTTCACCAAGCCCTGGAGTCCCTTGTAGAGACGTCCGACGACGCCGTCCTTGTACGCATTGACGCCCCGCATGTCGACCGACTCGAAGGTGGTCTTGACGCCGAACTGCTCGCCCTCGCGGGCGCTGTCGGCGACCTCTGCCGCGTGCAGCAGCGCCTTGGTCGGGATACAGCCCATATGGAGGCAGGTGCCTCCGAGCTTGCCCTTCTCGACCAGGGCCACGGACAGGTCCAGCTCGGCGGCGCGGAGCGCACAGGCGTAGCCGCCGCTGCCTCCACCCAGGATGACGATGTCGAACGTGTTCTCGGCGGTAGCCGACATTGCGGACGCTCCCTTGCGTGTGCGCATCTGACCGGACGTCGCCCTGGTTCGAGCGGCACGTGCACGTGTCGCTCACCCTCGGGCGTTCGTAAGCATCTTGTCATTGTTCTGCGTCGATGTCGCAAGGCGGCACATGCGGTGGGACGGCTCCGATGCAGCCATGTTGAACGCAGGAGTGCGCACCGTGAACGGATACTGGTCGGTAGAGTCGCTGTATGACGTGGTTGGCCGGGCCCGCACTTGGAGTGGTCGGATGAGCTGGTGGGGAAGGCGTCGTCGTCGCGGCGCGCCACCGCCCAAGGGTCGGATGGACGGCCCGGGAATGGCGGTGGACAGCAACGCGGTTCGAGATCACCTCGAGGCCTTCGTCTCTAGCAAACGCGGAGTCGAGGCGTTCGTTGAGCCGCCGACCAATGTCACAGCGACGACCGTGGTGCTGATCGCGCATGATGGCGAGTGGACCCGGCGAGCGGTTGGCTCGCGTGATGAGGCGTTCGAGCTGCCGAGGGCACTGGGCATACCGGTCTATGACGTCAACCAGACGGGATATCCGTCGCGGATGCGCGAGTGGAACTCAAGGCAGCGCAAGGCTTCTGGTCAATAGGACGGTGGTATGACCTGTCATCCCGTGGCAAGGTTGGAAGTACGGCAACGAAGGAGAGCACCTCATGACCAACGAAGCAGGCAAGCCTGGAAGTGACCAGCCGTCAGTGGAGACGCCGGCCGAAGCCGTGAAACGTAAGTTCCGCGAGGCGCTCGACAGGAAACACGCCCATGGAGGGCGCGACGTCTCGGATGACGGTGAGCACGCGAAGATTCACGATGCCCACGGCCCTGCCAAGGCGCAGCAGATGTTCCGGCGCAAGAGCGGCGGCTGATCAAGCGCACAAAAGGGAGCCAGCCACGTCGGCCGTGGCTGGCTCCCTTTTCTTGATGCCTCAGCTGTATGTCGGGTGGTCAGGCCTGCGACTCGGCGATCCCTACGAGGGTGCGAACCCCGAAGCCAGTGCCCTGAGCGGGTGTGTAGCCCCACGGGGTCTTGTCGTTGAATGCGGGTCCGGCGATGTCGAGGTGGGCCCACGGAATCGGCTCACCGGACGTGTCGTTGCCGATGAACTCGGACAGGAACCAGCCCGCGTAGATCACACCTACCGGGCCCGACTGCAGCAGATCGGCGACGGGGGACTCCAGGGTCGGGCGGATGTCCTCGAGCATCGGGAAGGGCCAGAAGGGCTCGCCGACAGAGTCCGCGATGTCCTTGACTCCGGCACGCAGCTCGTCGTCGTTGCTCATGAAAGCTGCGGTTCGGTTGCCCAGCGCCATCACCGCGGCGCCGGTCAGGGTCGCGATGTCGATGATCATGTCTGGCTTCTTCTCCGAAGCGAGAGCCAATCCGTCAGCCAGGACCATACGGCCTTCGGCATCGGTGTTGTTGAGCTCGACGGTCTTGCCACCCCGCATGGTGACGACGTCGCCCGGACGGCACGCGCCGGTGCCGGGCATGTTCTCGGCGAGGCAGAGGTAGGCGCTGATCTCGACCTGCAGACCCAGCTCGGCGATGGCGAAGACGGCGGCGGCAACTGCGGCAGCGCCAGCCATGTCGCACTTCATCGTGGTCATTCCCGCTTTGGGCTTGATCGTCAGGCCGCCGGAGTCGAAGGTGATGCCTTTGCCCACGAAGGCCACGTGCTTGTGTGCCTTGGTCGGGGTGTAGCGCAGGGTGACCAGCCGCGGGCCATGGGCCGAGCCTCCGCCAACGGTCAGGTGGCCGCCGAAGCCCCCGCGGGCCAGGCCGGCCTCGTCGAGCACCGAGACCTTGACGCCGGTGCCGATCGCGCGCCTCTTGACCGTGGCGGCGAACGTCTCGGGGTAGAGCTCGTTGGGCGGCTGGTTGACCAGGTCACGGGTGTACGACGTGGCCTCGCCGAGTGCGGTAGCGCGCTTGATCGCGGCGCGCAGGTCCCGGTCCTTCGCCATCGGTGAGGCGACGATGATCGACTTGACCGGAAGCGAGGTGGGGCCGGCGGCGGCGCTTGTGACCGTGTACGCCCCGAAGATCGCGCCCTCAGCCGCCGCGATGGCTTCTGCCGCACCGGTTCCTGGGGCCACCACGATTGCCTTGGAATGGCCGGCAAGCTGGCGCGTGGCAGACCCCACAGCGCGACGGACTGCCTCGGCGTCCAGCGTCCCGCCCTCGCCCGACGCCTTGCCGGCGCCGGACACGATGACCATCGAGGCAGCGACGCCGGGAACCGCGATGAGCTTGAGCATCTCGTCGACACCGCCCTTGGCCTTGAGCGTCGACAGTGCCGACTCGAGGTAGGCGACGGTCTCGTCGCCGAGCCCGTGCGCCGGGGCCAGTGCCGCCCCGTCGTCGGTCTGGACCGAGACGAGGACGAGTGCATCGCCCTTCAGCTCGGATGCGGAGCGGTCGGACATGGTCAACGTGGTCACAGGATTCCTGTCCTTCGTGGTCGGGGCTTAGGTGATGAGGATAACGAATCCTGGTACGGATACCGTGAGGGTCATGACTGATGCCTCTCTCAAGACCTCCCCCCTCCACGACCGTCACGTAGCCCTTGGAGCCAAGATGGCTGACTTCGGCGGATGGGAGATGCCGATCGAGTACCCCGGCGGAGGTGTCGTGCGTGAGCACACAGCCGTCCGTGAGCGCGTGGGCATCTTCGATGTCAGCCACCTGGGCAAGGCCAGTGTCAAAGGCCCGGGCGCCGCGGCGTTCATCAACTCCTGCCTCACCAACGACCTGGGCCGCATACACAACGGCAAGGCCCAGTACACCTTGTGCTGCGACGAGACCGGCGGCGTGGTCGATGACCTCATCGTCTATCTGCGCGACGATGACGATGTCTTCCTGATCCCCAATGCCTCCAACACTGCCGAGGTCGTTCGTCGCCTGCAGGCAGCGGCGCCCGCAGGCCTGCAGATCGAGAACCTGCACCACGAATATGGCGTCATCGCGGTTCAGGGCGACAAGAGCGACGAGGTCCTCCAGGCCCTTGGCCTGCCGACTGGCCACGACTACATGTCCTTCGTGGAGGCCGACTGGATGGGCAAGCCGGTCATCGTCTGCCGCACCGGCTACACCGGCGAGCGGGGCTACGAGCTGGTCCCGCGCTGGGACGACGCGTTGGCTCTGTGGGACGCGTTGGTCGAGGCCGCGTCACCGTATGACGGCCTGCCCTGTGGCCTGGGTTCACGCGACACCCTGCGTACTGAGATGGGCTACCCGCTGCACGGCCACGAGTTGAGCATGGACATCACCCCGGTGCAGGCTCGGGCCGGGTGGGCCGTTGGCTGGAAGAAGGATGCGTTCTGGGGCAAGGACGCGCTCGTCGCAGAGAAGGTAACCGGCCCGAAGCGCGTCACCTGGGGTCTGCTGGTCACCGGCCGGGGTATTCCGCGTTCACACTGCGAGGTCAAGGGCGTCGACGGGTCGCTGCTGGGCGACGTCACCTCAGGGACGTTCTCGCCGACTCTGAAGCAGGGAATCGCACTGGCACTGCTGGCTCCGAGCGTCGAGGTGGGCGACGAGGTCATCGTCGACGTGCGCGGCCGCGACGTGCTGGCATCAGTCGTCAAGCCGCCGTTCGTCCAGGTGCAGACCAGCTGACGATGGCCAACAACGTCGTGGGCGACCAGAAACCGGCCAAGGACGGCACCGTCGAGGCCTGGGGTCGATCGGGGGCCAACCCGGTCGGCGGTTGGTACGGCCTGAAGAAAGGACTTCGGGCACGCTTCGGGATGTATGTCCCGCCGCTGATGGAGGCACTTGGTCTGGCCGAGCTGGAGCACAATCCGCGCAACAACCGGATGCGAGCCATCTGACCCGTCGGCCGATGGCTCTGAGATTGGACGGGCGCGTGGGTGCGGGCCGTCGCGTGCAGTGCGGTTCGATGTGGACACACAGTTCCTGGACACACCGCCTACGATCTCGGAATGACTGCACGCAACGAGGCCCTGACCTCCCGTGAGGCTGCGGCCTTCCCTGAGACGACGCTCACCGCGGGAGACCTGACCCTGCGTCCCTTCCGTCGCGCCGACGCCGATGACGTGACCATGGCCTGTCAGGACTCTGAGACCCTGCGCTGGTTGCCGTTGCCCCAGCCATACACCCGGGCCAGCGCCGAGTGGTTCATCGGCACCTTCGGGCCCTCGCAGCTCGAGTCGGGAGCCGGGATCGTATTCGCCATCGAGTCCGCCGGACAACTGGCCGGTGCGATCGACCTGAAGCACGTCAACTGGGCGAGCAAGGTCGCCGAGGTGGGCTACTGGGTGGCGCCGTGGGCTCGCGGCCGGGGAGTCGCCTCCCGCGCCACTCGCACGCTGGCGCAATGGGCGATCGTCGAGCATGGCTTCGAGCGGGTCGAGCTCTTTGCCGCCACCGGGAACGTGGCCTCACAGGGAGTTGCGCAGAAGGCGGGCTTCGTGCGTGAGGGTGTCGCGCGCAATGCCGGCCATGTCCACGACGGCCGGGTGGACATGGTCCTGTTCTCGCTGATCCCGGATGATCTCCAACGTCAGATGTCGTAGACCTCGACAGTGATGGCGTGCTCGACGCCCATGGACTGGCCGCCACGGCCGAGGATCATCTCGAGCAGGTCAGGCGGTGACGGATAGCCCGCACCGAGGGCTTCGAGATAGACCTGATGAGCCTCCAGTGATGCCACCGCGGCATCCATGTGGCCGGTAACGTCGACCCCATGAGTGGCCGCGGGGGAGCCCGCCATACAGACCCACCTGACGCCGCTCCACGGCTCGTATCCCTCGCCAGCCAGCTCGGGGTGGATCCACCGGTTGCCTGCGTCCTTGGATGCGTCCAGCGCGGCAAGTCCCACGGCGCGGTGGTCGGCCTGATTGGTGCCTCCGCCGCCGAACCGCTCCCGATGCGTGAGTGTGATGACGACCTCAGGCTTGTGGATGCGGATGGCACGGGCGATGTCGCGACGCAGCGGCAGGCCGTACTCCACCATCCCGTCGTCGTAGTCGAGGAACTCCACGGTCTCGACGCCCACCTCAGCTGCGCCGTCACGCTCTTCCTGGGCCCGGAGGGATGCCGCTTCACTGGGTGGCACGCCCTCGATGCCGGCCTCGCCGTGGGTTGCCAGCAGATAGGTGACTGTCTTGCCCTGCTGTACCCAACGGTCCACGGCTGCGGCGACACCGTACTCGAGGTCGTCGGGATGGGCGGCCACGCAGAGGGCGCGAGACCATGACTCGTCCAACGTTGGCAGGACCTGCTCGGGTGCTTGATCGTCGCTCATGACTGTCACGCTACCCAGTGGCCAGCCGTCCTCGCTGGATATGGTGACGTCCATGACTGACGAGTGGACATGGACCTATCTCGACGCGGACGGCCAGCCCATGACCGGTGAGACCCTGGTCACGAGCGGCTTTCCGTCGCAGAGCGACGCGGAGAGCTGGCTGGGGGAACGATGGCGAGAGCTGGCCGACGTGGGAGTGGACGCGGTCACGCTGGCTCATGAGGGTGCCGTGGTCTACGGACCGATGAGCCTGCGAGCAGCCCAGTGAGCGCGACGTGACCGGCAGCTTGAACAGCCGGGCAGGCGCTCCGACACCGGGGGACGGACTGGTCCGGGACCTCGAGCGGCGGGTGCGCGAGGCGCAGAGCCAATGGCACTCGCCGGCGGTAAGCGCGGGCATCGTCAGGGACGGCACGCTGCTGTGGTCCATCCACGTCGGTTCGGCCCGGCTGGACCCTGCCACCGCGCCGACCGACGATACGCAGTACATGATCGGCTCGATCACCAAGACGTTCACCGCGGTGCTGGTCGTGGCGTTGCGCGACGCAGGCAGGCTCTCGCTGGACGACCGGCTCGAGAAGTACCTGCCGCAGACCAGGCACGGCGCTATCACCATCCGTCAGCTGCTCTCTCACGCATCCGGGTTGCAGCGCGAGCCGGTCGGGAGGATCTGGGAGAACCTCGACGCGCCAGACCAGGAGCGACTACTGCGCGAGCTGGAGGAAGCCGAGCAGGTTCTGCCCGTCCACTTCGCCTTCCACTACTCCAACCTCGCTTTCGCGCTCCTTGGACAGATCGTCGAGCAGCTCGAGGGCCGTCCCTGGGGTGAGGTCGTCGTCGAGCGCATCCTTGCGCCGCTGGGGATGAAGAAGACCGGGCTGCAACCGGATGATGCGACCAGGGCCATGGGCTACCAGGTTCACCCGCATACAGGAGTCGCGACCGTCGAACCGGCCTTCGAGCTCAAGGCGACAGCACCCCTGGGGGGACTGTGGAGCACCGTTGCCGACATGGGCCGCTATGCCTCATTCGTGGCGGACCCGATCGACGAAGTCCTCTCTCCTGACAGCGTCGACGAGATGTGCCGTCCGCTGATCATGGCCGATGTCGAGGGTTGGACCCGGGCCTACGGGCTCGGTTATGACCTTCAGCGCACGGGCGAGCGAGTCCTGGCCGGTCATGGTGGTGCCATGCCCGGGTTTCTGGCCGGGCTGCGGGTTCGACGCCAGGACCGGGTCGGGGTCGTGGTCTTCGCCAACAGCACTGCTGGTGCCGAGACCACGGCGCTCGCCAGTCAGCTGGTCAACGCTGTTCTCGACGCAGAGCCCTCGCTGGCCGACGTCTGGAGCCCATCGCAGCCGCAGCAGGACTTCGACGGCATTCTCGGCAGCTGGTGGACCGAGGGTGAGGAGATCGTGTTCGAGGTGCGCGACAACGTTCTCTGGTCGCGGATCCCCGGCGGGCTGCCTATCGCTGACACCCGGTTCGCCAAGACCGATGAGGGTCGCTTCCGGGCCGTCGCAGGGCGAGAGCGCGGCGAGCTGCTCGAGGTCACGAGGAGTCCAGCAGGCGAGGTCGAACGCCTGCATTTTGCGACCTACGCGCTCACCCGCACCCCGACTGCCTTCGCGAACCTGCTCGACTGAGCAACGCGCAGCCCGTAAGGCCAGGCCTAGTCTGTCTTGAAGCCGCCTCGTGAGACCTGCGGGCGTGGCAGCCGCGAGCGGCGCATCTGGAAGGCGCGCAGTACGGCATACATCGCGGAGCCACGCGGTGGGACTTGGCCGAACTTGGCGAAGATATTGGCCTTGATCCGCCGCCACATCAGGAAGGCATCGAGCACTCCGGCGGCTACCAGGCCATAGACCAGCAGGAAGACGATGTACGTGGTCACCTGGGCGATCGATGGAACCAGTGGGGCGAGGAAGGTCAGCGCCAGGACCACCATCATGACCGGCAGCATGAACTCTCCCACGTTCCAGCGGGTGTCCACGGCGTCGCGGATGTAGCGCTTGACGGGACCCTTGTCGCGAGCAGGCAGCCCCGACTCGTCGCCAGACAGCAACGCCGCACGCTGCCTGGCGCGAGCCAGCTTGTTGGCCTGGCGAGACTCGCTGGCGGCGGCCTTGCGGTCCGTGGGCACGAGGGGCCGTTTGCGGGCAGCCTCCTGCTCCCGCCGAGACGGGGTGGGGCGGTTCTTGGCGCCTGGTCTGTCGGCGTACGTGACTGCCGACGGGGTGCCATCCTGGGGGTTCTTCTTGCGTCCGAACACGCGCCCACTGTATGTCGTGGGGCTGGCAACTCTGGTATCGACGGTTGACTGGGCGGGCCTTCGGCCACCGGGTCGGAGGGCCATCCGGGTGACCGGCCGCCTCAGGGGGTTGGATACGATCCGGTCGTGACCAACGACGTTCGCACCCCAGACCTTGACCCAGCCCGACTGATCGCACTGAAGGCGCGGGTCGCCGAGCTTCTGCCCATGTTGCGCCAGGATCTCGAGGCGCTCACCCGGATTCCCAGCGTCTCGCTCGCAGCCTTCGACCAGGCGAACGTGCTGGCCAGCGCCGAGGCTGTCGCCGGGCTCCTGCGGGCCGAAGGCCTCGATGTCGAGATCATCAGCGAGGGTGGCCGGCCTGCTGTCATCGGACACATCGACGGGCCCGAGGGTGCGCCGACGGTCATGCTTTATGCCCACCACGACGTTCAGCCCCCCGGAGCCGAATCCGACTGGGACAGCCCCCCATTCGAGCCGACCGAGCGTGATGGACGGGTCTACGCCCGTGGCATTGCCGACGACAAGGCTGGCGTGATGGCTCACGTTGCGGCCCTGCGTGCCCACTCAGGTGGTCTGCCGGTCGGGGTCACGGTCTTCGTCGAGGGCGAGGAAGAGATCGGCTCGGACAGCCTGGGCGCCATCCTCGAGCGGCACGGCGAGAAGCTGCGCGCTGACGTGATCGTCCTTGCCGACTCAGCCAACTGGGCCGTGGGAGAGCCGGGGTTGACCACGACGCTGCGCGGCACGGTCCGTGTTGTCCTCACGGTCCGAACCCTTGACCACGCGGTCCACAGCGGCATGTTCGGCGGTGCCGTTCCAGACGCCATCACCGCCCTGATCAGGATGATCGCCACTCTGCACGACGCCGAGGGCAGTGTCGCCGTCCAGGGCCTGAAGTCCGGGGTGGCCTCCGACCTCGACTACCCGGAGGAACGGCTGCGCGAAGAGTCCGGCCTGCTCGATGGCGTGGACCTGATCGGCACCGGCTCGATCCTGACGCGGATGTGGGCCAAGCCGTCGATCACCACCATCGGAATCGATGTGCCGTCGGTTGCCACATCGTCCAACACCCTGGTTCCGAAGGCCGTCGCGAAGATCTCGATGCGCATTGCCCCTGACGAGGACCCGGGTGATGCCTACGAGCTGCTCGCCTCGCATCTTCGGGCCAACACGCCGTGGGCTGTCAAGGTCGACGTCGAGCTCGAGGAGGGGGGCTCTGGCTTCAGCGCTGATGCCAACGGGCCGGTCTACGACCAGGCGCGCGCGGCTTTCGCCGACGCATGGGGCGTTGCACCCGTGGATGTCGGCATCGGTGGTTCGATCCCGTTCGTGGCCGCTTTCGCGAAGAGATTCCCTGACGCCGGCATTCTGGTCACGGGTGTCGAGGAACCTGACACCCGGGCGCACGGCGCCAACGAGAGTCTGCATCTCGGCGAGTTCGCGCGGGTGTGCCTTGCCGAGGCGATCCTGCTCGAGCGACTGGGTCTGCTGCCCAGCTGAACGATCAGTCCTTGGCGGTCTCGCCCGGCAGCGCGAGCATCTGGTCGAGCGCAACCCTGGCCCATTTCGCGACGTCGGGGTCGACGGTGACCTGGTTGATGATCCGGCCGGCCAGGAGCGACTCCAGCGCCCAGACCAGGTGCGGCAGGTCGATCCGGTTCATCGTCGAGCAGTAGCAGACGTTCTTCTCGAGGAAGGCGACGTTCTGTGTCGGGAACATGGCTGCGAGACGGCGCACAAGGTTGAGCTCGGTGCCCACTGCCCACGAGCTTCCGTCCGGCGCCGCGGCGATGGTCTGGATGATCCGCTCGGTCGATCCGACAGCATCCGCAGCTTCGACCACCTCGTACTGGCACTCGGGGTGGACGATGATCTTGACGCCGGGGATGGTTGCGCGTGCTGCCTCGACCGCTTCGAGGGAAAAACGGCCATGGACCGAGCAATGCCCGCGCCAGAGGATGACCCGGGCCGCCCTGACCTGTTCGCGGGTCAGACCCCCTGCCGGCTTGTGCGGGTCGAACACGACACAGTCCGTCAGGGAGAGGCCGAGCTCGCGGACCGCGGTGTTGCGCCCCAGGTGCTGGTCGGGCAGGAACAGGACCTTGCCCTGGCCTTCGAGCCCACCGTGTTGGTCAAATGCCCACTGCAGTGCGGTTTTCGCGTTGCCTGACGTGCAGATGGTGCCGCCGTGGCGACCTGTAAAGGCCTTGATCGCAGCCGAGGAGTTCATGTAGGTCACGGGAACCAGGGTGTCTGCGGCTCCCATCCCGGCCAGGTCGTCCCACGCGTCCTCGACCTGGCTGATCGCGGCCATATCCGCCATCGAGCATCCGGCAGCCAGGTCCGGGAGCACAACTTTCTGATCGTCCGCCGTCAGGATGTCGGCCGCCTCGGCCATGAAATGCACACCGCAGAAGACGATGTATGCCGCCTCTGGTCGCGCGGCCGCTTCCTTGGCGAGCTTGAAGCTGTCGCCCGTGACATCAGCGAACTCGATGACCTCGTCGCGCTGGTAGTGGTGGCCCAGGATGAAGACCGTGTCCCCGAGGGACGCCTTTGCGATCCGGGCGCGTTCCACCAGACCAGGGTCGGACGGAGCCGGCAGGTCACCGGGACACTCGACGCCCCTCTCGGTGGCCAGGTCACGGCCCTGGCCGAGGACGAGCAGGGGCAAAGGGCTGGGGCGTGGCTGTTCCGTCGTGGTGCTCACTCCCTGATCGTATGCCGCCTTAAGTCGCACCCATGATCTCGAGCGGCAGTCGGCGAACGCGAGACCTCACCACCGACGACCTCGAGCCAGCCTTCCACGTGCGGTCCAGGCCCTTCCGCCCGCTCAACCCCTCCATGCGTGACTGGTGGAGCACCATCCAGATCGAGGCCATCAACGAACACCGTGCGATTGGTGTCTTCGAAGGCGAGCGGCTACTGGCTCACGCGACAGTCCGCTCGTACCAACAGTTCTGGGGCGGTCGACAGACACCCATGAGCGGTGTGGCGGGCGTGGTGGTTGCACCGGACGTGCGCGGTCGCGGAGTCGGTTCCCAGCTCATGGCGGCCCCAACGGGTTCGCCGGGCTGTATGCCGGGACTCCCGTTCATATCCTGCGCACAGCCGGACTTGCCCCGGGTGGCGGCCCGGCAGAGGACGAACTCCTCGACGCAGCCTTCGCCGGCCGGCCGGCACACCTGCTGGAGTACTTCCAGGACTACGGCGTCTCAGTCTGTGGATGACGGTTCGTAGAACCGCAAATCGACCCGGCTGGTATTGACCAAACCCTTGTCAAATCTTTACCCGTAGCGGGTTATTCCACCGAGCGGCCCGCCCAAACAGGACAAGCCTCGCAGCATCATCAGGGACAGGGCTAAGGATGAGACCTTTTGGCGGCTTTGGTATTGACGGGCTTGCGGTGCAGGGCGAGGCCCCGGAGGGGCTGAGCGAGGTCGTCAACCCGGGAGCCATCCAGAAACCCCCTGCTGATCGGGCTGGCGGCGGCGATGCTGGGCCGTCCGCGACTGAGCCCGGATACACTTTTGAGCCTGTTGGCGGGTTTGACCGCTGGCCAGGCCGTCTCAAGGGGTGAATCTGCCCGAAAGGGTGATGACGCATCGACGTGCACCATGTCGTCAGTGACATCCACGGGCACATCGAGCCCCTGGTCCGGGCACTTCAGAAGGCGAGTCTGCTCGACTCCAACCGTGCCTGGTGCGGGGAGCGTGCCCATCTCACCGTCCTCGGGGACTTCTTCGACCGTGGTCCGGACGGTATCGCGGTCGTCGACCTGATCCGCCGGTTGCAGGACGAAGCGGGCAGTGCCGGCGGGCGAGTGGATGCCCTGCTGGGTAACCACGAGATCCTCGCTCTGGGCATGCACCGTTTTGGTGACCGGCTCGTCCGGTCACGCCGCCGGTCCGTACGTAGCTTCGCCCGAAGCTGGACCCTCAATGGCGGCCGGGCCAGTGATCAGGAGCGCCTCACCGACGGGCACATTGCCTGGCTCAGCGGGCTGGACGCCATCGCTGTGACGGGTCCTGACCTGCTGCTGCACTCCGACACCACCGACTATCTCCGGTGGGGCGACAGCGTCGAGCAGATCAACCACGCGGTGCACGACGTGCTCGCCAGTGATGACCTGGAACGGTGGTGGGAGTGCTGGGCCATGCTGACCGACCGGTTTGCGTTTGCTGACCCCGACGGTGAGCAGGCCGCCATCAAGCTCCTCGACCAGCTCGGCGGCGAGCGCATCGTCCACGGCCACAGCATCATCGCCACACTTACCGGACAGGATTCTGCGGAGGTCACCGGCCCGCTCTCATATGCGGGCGGTCGGGTTCTTGCCATTGACGGAGGCGTCTACGCCGGAGGGCCCTGTCTGGTCGTACGCCTCGACGATGACCCCGCCACGTCGCCAGGACGTGACCTGCCACCGCCCTGACATGCCACCTGCCTGGCATGCCACACCCGCCTGACCTGGAGCCTGCGACCGGCCTGACAGCATGGGCACGTGCGCGTCCTCATTGCCCCCGACTGTTTCTCCGGCACCCTCAGCGCTGCCCAGGCCGCCGAGGCGATCGCCGACGGCTGGCGACGCATGGCGCCCGATGACGACCTCACCTTGTTGCCGTTGAGCAATGGCGGACCCGGGTTTATCGACGTCCTGTCCAAAGCGCTTGTCGGTGAGACCGTGTCCGTGACCGTGGCAGATCCGCTCGGGCGTCCGGTTCCAGCCGCCATCCTGATGATTGACGCGGGCACCACGCGGACGGCATACATCGAGTCTGCTCAGGCGTGCGGTCTGCACCTCCTCTCAGCGGACGAGCGCAACCCCATGGTCACCAGCACGTACGGCGTGGGTCAGCTCATCGACGCAGCCGTGGGCGAGGGTGCGACCCGGGTCGTGGTCGGGCTTGGTGGCAGCGGGACCAACGACGGGGGAGCCGGCATGCTCGCCGCACTCGGCGCCGGCGATCCGAAGGTTCTGGCCGTGGGGGGTGCCGCGCTCAGCCGGCTTGCGGCCGATGCGCTGGAAGGCCTCCCGATGGTCCGCGAGCGGCTGCGCTCCGTCGAGCTCGTCCTGGCCACCGATGTCGACTCGCCTCTGCTCGGGTTTCATGGGTCGAGTGCGGTGTTCGGACCCCAGAAGGGCGCGACGCCCGAGATGGCGCAGCAGCTCGAGTCGGCGTTGGGGCGCTTCACCGAGGTTGTTGGCACAGTAGATCCCAGCGGTCGGGACCTGCTCACAGGCACAGCGATTCGACGGGATCGCAAGCCGGGTGCAGGGGCCGCTGGCGGCCTGGGCTACGGCCTGTTGTTACTGGGCGGTCATCGGGTCAGCGGGGTGCAGGTGGTGATGGAGGCCGTCGGCTTCGATGCCAAGGTCCTGGCCACCGACCTGGTCATCACCGGCGAGGGCACATTCGACTGGCAGAGTCTGCGCGGCAAGGTCGTCGCGGGCGTGGCTGAGGCCTCGCTGGCCAGGGCGAAACCGAGTGTGGTCATCGCAGGACAGGCGCTGGTGGGGCGTCGCGACTCGATGGTGCTGGGTATCAGCGGGACCTATGCCGTGGCGGAGAACCCGGATCAGCTTGCAGCCGCCCTGGCCGACCCCGCTGGGACCCTCAGCAGGAGGACCGAAAGGGTGGCTACCACGTGGTCCACCCGTCAGACCTGACAACGTAGGCTTTGCTAACTGGGAACACATTCGAGGGTCTCTGGGTTGGCAATGGTGTCTATCTGGCCCACGGCCCAGATACCGCTCAACAGCACATGCGTGACCGACACATGCTCAACCAACTACCGAAGGACTCACCCATGAGTGTTCAGGACGACACCCAGGCTCGACTCGCGCAGGCAGTTGCTGAGGAGGCCGCGGCCGACAAGCCAGCACACGGCGTGCTGATCTCCGACGTTGCCGCTGTCAAGGTCAAGAGCCTGCTCGAACAAGAGGGCCGCGACGACCTTCGCCTGCGAGTCGGTGTTCAGCCAGGCGGCTGCTCCGGCTTGGTCTACCAGCTGTACTTCGACGAGCGCACCCTCGACGGCGACCTGGTCGTCGACTTCGGCGGTGTCGAGGTCGTCATCGACCGGATGAGCGCCCCATATCTCGACGGCGCGTCGATCGACTTCGCCGACACTATCGAGAAGCAGGGCTTCACCATCGACAATCCGAACGCCGGCAGCTCGTGCGCCTGCGGTGACTCCTTCAGCTGACTAGGCGTCGCTTGCGGTGAGGCCTCCAATGTAGGCCGCGAAGCCGTCGACCAGCGCTGAGGCGTTGTCTGGGACACTGATCTCGGCGAAACTTGAGGCGACCCACGGCCTGGGCGCCGTGACGTCAAGCTCGATGTCACGGCAGTCCTGAGCCAGTTCGGCCAGGCTGCCTTCATCAAGGCCGTCGCGGGGACCGGGGAAATAGATCGAAGTCGTCATGAAGACACCGTATTTCCGTTGTGGGACAGGGGAAATAGGTACCACTCGGTAACACTCGCCAGTAACAACAGCACCGTGACTGTGCTCTGGGCCGCGATCTGGGCTTCGAGCGCGGGACCGGCGCGAGGTAGGTTGCCTGCGTGCGTATCGCTATCACCGGATCCATTGCCACTGACCACCTGATGACCTACAAGGGCAGGTTCGCCGACTCCCTGGTGGTCGACCAGCTGGACAAGATCGCCCTGTCTTTCCTGGTCGAAGACCTCGAGATCCGGCGCGGGGGTGTCGCCGCCAACATCGCCTTCGGTATGGCCAACCTGGGACAGCAGCCGATTCTCGTGGGAGCCGCCGGCGAGGATTTCGTGGAGTACCGATCCTGGCTCGAGCGGCACGGCGTCGACTGCGACTCGGTGCACATCTCAGAGACCCGCCACACGGCCCGTTTCGTGTGCACCACCGATGACCAGATGGCTCAGATCGCCACCTTCTACGCCGGCGCGATGAGCGAGGCCCGTGAGATCGAGCTGGGCCCTGTTGCCACCAGGGTCGGGGGGCTCGACCTGGTCGTCATCGGCTCGAACGACCCCGAGGCCATGCTTCGACACACCCAGGAGTGCCGGACCCGCACGATCCCGTTCGCTGCTGACCCATCGCAGCAGCTCGCGTTCATGGACGGCGAGTCGATCCGCCAGCTGATCGACGGAGCGGCCTACCTGTTCACGAACGAGTACGAGGCGGCGCTGACCGAGCAGAAGACCGGTTGGAACGCCGAGATGATCGCGGAGCGCGTCCAGACGCGGATCATCACCAAGGGCAAGGACGGTGCGCGTATCACCACGCTCGGCGAACCGCCGATCGATGTCGCGGTCGCCAATGAGGTGCGCAAGGCTGACCCGACCGGCGTGGGCGACGCCTTTCGCGCCGGCTTCCTGACTGGGATGGCGTGCGGGCTGGGTCACGAACGTTCAGCGCAGATCGGCTCGATGCTGGCGACCTACGTCGTGGAAACCGTTGGCACGCAGGAGTACGAGCTGGGCCGTCGGCGGTTCCTGGAGCGCTTCACCGAGGGATACGGTCCCGAGGCTTGCGCCGAGATCGAGGCCCACATCACCTGCCCGCGCCCCTGACCGGTTGACCTGATCACGATGCTGATCGAGCCCCCGCCCTCAGGCTGGCAGCTGGATCTTGACCGTGCGACGCCGGATGACGACCTCGTCGGCGTCGGTGCGGATCTTGAGCCCGGCACTGTGCTCATGGCCTATCGAGCAGGGTTGTTCCCGATGGGGATCGGAGATGATGGCGGCCCGCCCACAGGATGGTGGTCACCGGACCCACGTGGCGTGCTGTTGCACGGTGACCTCAAGATCAGCAGTTCATTACGGAAGTCGTCGCGCCAGTTCGAGATTCGTGTTGACACTGCCTTCGCAGCCGTCGTCGAGGCCTGCGCCGATCCGACCCGTGACGGTCGCTGGATCACCGCCGACGTCATCGCGGCGTACACCCGTCTGCACGAGCTCGGCTGGGCCCATTCGGTCGAGGCGTGGCGTGACGATGAGCTTCAGGGTGGTCTCTATGGCCTGTGCCTGGGTGGGCTGTTCGCGGGAGAGTCGATGTTCCACCGCGCGACCGACGCGTCCAAGTGCACGCTGGTAGGTCTTGCCGAGCGGGTGTTCGCCGATGGTGACCTGCGGCGGATCATCGATGTCCAGTGGGCCACCCCACACCTGGCGAGTCTGGGCGTCACGGAGATTTCGCGTGGCGACTACGTCTCTCGACTCGGGCGCGCACTGCCGCTACCCCCACCGGCCGCTTTCGCCGGTTGAGGTCCGACGACCACGACGAACCGCAGGTATGCAGGGTCGGCCAACGCCGACATCTCGCGTAGCTCGTGTTTGCGCAGTCGGCACCACGCAGGGATGTCGTGCCGGGCCGCCGGATCGCTCGTGAGCACGATGATCCGGGTGCCGGTCGGTGCGTCTCGGGCGGCCTCAGCGAGGCGGATAACGGGCAAAGGGCAGCGCAGCCCCCGGGCATCGACCTCCATCGCGTTCACAGGTCTGACGCCCCGAGCTGGGCCCGGACGGCTGCCACTGCATCGGGCAGCTCGGCGATGAACCGATCCAAATCAGCTTCCAGGGTTGGTGAAATCGCGTTCAACGGCAACGTGATTCGGACATTCCCATGGGTGAGGACCCCCATCGCTGCGAGGACATGGCTTGGTTCCAGGGTGCTCGATGTGCAGGCTGACCCCGAACCAACCGCAAAACCTCTGCGGTCCAGCTCGGTCACCAGGGCCTCGCCGTCGACATACAGCAGGGAGAACGTGAGGACATGGGGGAGCCGCTCGGCGGGGTCACCCACGACCTCCACGTCAGGCAGTCCGGCGGCTGCGGCTCGCAGTCGATCGATGATGGCCGACGACCGCGCGGCCTGGTCCACGCGGGCAGCCTGGGTCTGCCGCCAGGCCTCTGCCGCGGCCAGCGCGATCGCGATCATCGGCTCCACGTCGGTCCTGCCGTGCTCGACCTCGCTGGCCGGGCCAGGGCGTCGCCAGCGCGTGCGCTCGGGGACGACCAGAACGCCCAGGCCGCCAGGGCCACCCCACGACCGGGCGTCCCCTGCCATGACGTCGAAATGTGCGGGTGCTGGGTCACGGCCCAGTGACGCCATTGCGTCCACCAGCAGCGGTATGCCGAGTGACCGGCACAGCCCGTGTGCCTGCTCGAGAGGCTGACGGGTGCCGATCTCGCCATTGGCGGACTGGACCGCGGCCAGCACGGTGCCGGGAACCGAGATCGCCTCTCCGAATGCAGGGAGGTCAACCCTGCCGACCCGGTCCACGCCCACCTCGTCCAGCAGCGACGCGTCGTCGGCCTGGGCGGCGTGGTAGCGGCCCGTGGTCAGGATCGTGGAGTGCTCGACGGCGGTGGCGACCATCCGCGCGCCGCGGCGGCGGCCGGCATGCAGCAGTCCCTCCAGGCCGGCACGAAGCGCTGCTGGGCCTCCGGGCAGGAACGAGACCTCGGGAGGTCGCACGCCCAGCCCTTCGGCGATCAGCTCCCGGGCCTGGTCCAGCAGAACTCGCGCGCGTCGGCCCTCGGTGTAAAGCTGTTGTGGGTCAGCCCAACCGGCATCCAGGGCAGCGATCAGGGTGGCCTTGGCCGAGGGCAGCATCGGTGCGCTTGCTGCGTCGAGGAGCAGTCGACGCGAACTGGACCGCGGCTCGGTCTCGAAGTGTTGGCCCACGCCTTGAACATAGTCCCGAGATGACCTTTCCAAAGGCCTCGGCTGCAGTAAGGTTTCTGCCATTGGCTGGTCCCTGATTTGGAAGGTGCGCACCTTGCGTCGGCTCGATGACACGGCACGAAAGGATGTCTCAGTGGCACGCAACGAAGTCTCTGGCCTACGACTCAAGCGGCGAAGACTGACCGTCACCGGTCTGGCCGTGATCTGCGCCGTAGCCCTCAGCGGCTGCGGCGAGTCGCTTTCGCGCGGTCTGCTTCCTCACGGCGTGACCGACCAGAGCGGCCGGATCACCACCCTCTGGAACGGCTCATGGTTGGCTGCTCTCGGAGTCGGCGTGATCGTCTGGGGCCTGATCATCTGGAGCATCGTGGCCTACCGTCGCAAGAAGGACGATGTGGGTCTGCCCGAGCAGCTGCGCTACAACGTGCCGATCGAGATCTTCTTCACCGTCGTCCCCCTCCTGATGATCGCGGTCCTGTTCTTCTACACCGCGCGCGACGAGTCGGTACTGCTGGACACCTCCAAGAAGCCTGACGTCACCGTCAACGTCATCGGCAAACAGTGGAGCTGGGACTTCAACTACATCGAGGCCGGCACCTTCGAGTCCGGGACCATGGCCGAGCTGACCGGCCAGCCGGGCGTTGCCGCTACCCTGCCGGCGCTCTACCTGCCGGTGAACAAGCGGGTGGAGTTCGTCCTCACCGCTCGTGATGTCATCCACTCTTTCTGGGTGCCGCAGTTCCTGATGAAGATGGACATGATTCCGGGCAAGGTCAACCGGTTCCAGATCAGGCCAACCGAGCTCGGCACGTTCCGGGGCAAGTGCGCCGAGCTGTGTGGCACCTATCACTCGCAGATGCTGTTCCAGGTCAAGGTCGTGTCCCAGGCCGACTATGACGCGCACATGGCCGATCTCCTGGCCCAGGGCAACGTCGGCATGCTCGACAACAGCCTGAACCGCGAGAAGATCGAACAGGGCGACCAGCAGTACCTGCCCAAGGGAGGAAGCAACTGATGTCCAGCGTGCAAACGACCGCGTCCTTCCAGGTCGACCCATCCACCCGTCGTCGTTCGCCGGGACAGACCGTGGTCAAGTGGGTCACCACGACCGACCACAAGGTGATCGGCAACCTCTACTTCATCACCTCGTTCAGCTTCTTCATGATTGGGGGGCTGCTCGCCATGCTGATCCGGGCCGAGCTCTTCGCGCCGGGTCTGCAGATCGTGGACAACCCCGAGCAGTACAACCAGCTGTTCACCATGCACGGCACGATCATGTTGCTGCTGTTCGCGACGCCGCTCTTTGCCGGATTCGCCAACGCCCTCATGCCGATTCAGATCGGCGCGCCGGACGTCGCCTTCCCCCGGCTGAACATGCTCGCCTACTGGCTGTATCTGTTCGGTGGGCTGATCGCCTCTGCCGGGTTCCTCACCCCGTCCGGCGCGGCTTCGTTCGGATGGTTCGCCTACGCGCCGCTCTCGGACGTGGCGTACAGCCCTGGCCTGGGCGGTGACCTCTGGGTCTTCGGCCTGGCGCTAGCCGGTTTCGGCACGATCCTGGGTGGGGTCAACTTCATCACCACGATCGTCTGCCTGCGCGCTCCCGGCATGACCATGTTCCGGATGCCGTTGTTCACCTGGACCATCCTGGTCACGTCGATCATGATCCTGATGGCCTTCCCCGTGCTGGCCTCTGCCCTCTTCGCTCTGGGCGCGGACCGCCGACTCGGGGCCCACGTGTTCGACCCGAGCAACAGTGGCGCGATGCTCTGGCAGCACCTGTTCTGGTTCTTCGGCCACCCTGAGGTCTACATCATCGCGTTGCCGTTCTTCGGCATCATCAGCGAGATCCTGCCGGTGTTCTCACGCAAGCCGTTGTTCGGCTACAAGAGCATGATCTTCGCGACGATCGCCATCGCGGCCCTCTCGGTGAGCGTCTGGGCCCACCACATGTACGCGACCGGCCAGGTCCTGCTCCCGTTCTTCGCCATCATGACCATGCTCATCGCAGTGCCGACCGGGGTGAAGTTCGTCAACTGGATTGGCACGATGTGGGGCGGGTCTGTGACCTTCGAGACGCCGATGCTGTGGGCCATCGGCTTCCTGACGACGTTCCTCTTCGGTGGGCTGACCGGCATCATCTTGTCCAGCCCGGTGCTGGACTTCCATGTCACCGACTCCTACTTCGTGGTGGCGCACTTCCACTACGTGGTATTCGGCACCGTCGTGTTCGCCATGTTCGCCGGCTTCTACTTCTGGTGGCCCAAGTTCACCGGCCGGATGCTGGACGAGAAGCTCGGCAAGATCCATTTCTGGATGTTGTTCATCGGCTTCCACACCACGTTCCTGATCCAGCACCTGCTCGGCATCGTGGGTATGCCGCGTCGTTATGCCGACTTCCTGCCCGAAGACGGCTTCACCTGGATGAACCAGGTCTCCAGCGTTGGCGCTTTCCTGCTCGGGGCCTCGACCCTTCCGTTCCTCTACAACGTGTGGAAGACCTACCGGACGGCTCCGCTGGTCGAGACCGACGACCCGTGGGGTTACGGTGCCTCGCTGGAGTGGGCCACGTCGTGCCCGCCGCCCCGGCACAACTTCGAGTCGATCCCGCGGATCCGCTCCGAGCGCCCGGCCTTCGACCTGCACCACCCCGATTCCGTTGTCTACGACACGCCCGAGGCGGACCAGCGCATTGTGAGTACCTTGCTCAGCGAGAACGAACTGGACAGCGCGGGCCAAGGCGGAGTGCCGGTCGCAGGCAGCGCAGATGACCAGCAGGTCAGGGGGGTGGACGCGCCGTGAAGGTCGAGTTCAGACTCTTCGTCGTGATCGGAACGTTCTTCGTCGTGATGGGGACGATCTACGGGACGGCGACCCACTGGAGCGAACCGGTGGGGCCATTCGCGCTATATCTGTGCGCAGGACTGGCAGCCTTGATCGGCTTCTACCTGTGGGAGACGGGCCGCAAGCTGGACCCTCGCCCTGAGGACGACCCCACAGCCCTGATCTCGGCGGCCGAAGGCGAGTACGGGTTCTTCAGCCCCTACAGCTGGTGGCCGCTGGCGTTGGCCGCCTCCGCTGCGGTCGTCTTCCTCGGTCTTGCCGTCGGCTGGTGGCTGTTCATCATCGGTCTGTTTCTGACCACCCTGGCCCTCATCGGCTGGACGTTCGAGTACTTCCGTGGCGAGCACGCCGTCTGATTCGTGGCGCGCCCGCGCGCTGTGTCGCCCAGTTGTGCAGCGCAGGGCGTAAACTGAACCGACGTCGAACGAGACAAGATCCTGATCGTGGTGAGGCACTTCTTCGTGACGCCATGAAGCCAGCCACAGGGGGGCATTGGGGCGTCTGTCCATAAGACCGGCCTCACGGGGGGTCCGGTGAGATTCGGCCATTGGCCGTTACCTGAGAGTCGGTACGACGTGAACGCACCATCAGCGAGGTCCCGGTCATGGGGCGGTTTCGCGGCTGTGCTCGTGACGCTGAGCATCGTGTTGAGCGCCTGCCAGGGCATTGCGGTCGGACGCACGGGTGGCCCTGCCGCCACGGGGGCGGAGCCTAGCGTCAGCACGCCCGAGGTCACTCCCACGCCCACGACCACTCCCGCAGAGTTGGACGTCGTCCCCGCTGATCTTGCCACCGGCGTCGCGCCCAACGTTCCTGTGACCGTGAAGGCCGTCACCGGCACGCTGGGCACAGTGACACTCGTGGATACCAAGGGTGAGAACGTTCCAGTGCGTGCGGGGGACGACGGGAGCTGGACGAACAGCGAGCTGCTTCGACCAGCCACGACATACAGCCTGACTGTGGCGTCGACCGGGCCCGACGGGACGGCGACAACGACCATCTCAACCTTCACGACCCTGGTGCCTAAGGTGAGGGCGACGTACGGCTTGATACCCAACGGTGGCGTGGTGGGCGTCGGTATGCCGGTCATCGTCCAGTTCGACTCGGGGGTGATCACCAGGGCTCAGCGTGCCGAAGTCGAGAAGCGAGTGAAGGTCACGACGGTTCCGGTGCAGCAGGGCGCATGGGGCTGGCTCGACAACCGCCAGCTGATGTGGCGCCCCAAGGACTTCTGGTTCCCCGGGACCAAAATCACCGTGTCTACACCGCTGCACGGCCTCCAGACCGGGGCCGACAAGTGGATCGTCGGTGATGACCAGGCGAGCTTCACCGTCGGCTCGTCCATGGTGAGCACGGTGGACATGCGCCTCCACACGCTGGTGGTTCGTCGCGATGGCGTGGTGATTCGCACGATCCCGGTGAGCACCGGCAAGCCGGGGGCGCTCACCGAGACCCGCTACGGCACCAAGGTCATCATCGAACGCAACGCCGCCATCACGATGGACTCGGCGACGGTCGGCATTCCCAAGGGTGACCCCAACTACTACAAGATCGACACCAAGTGGAACCTTCGGGTCACCTGGACGGGGGAGTTCCTCCACTCCGCGCCCTGGTCGGTCAATGCACAGGGCTCCCAGAACGTGTCGCATGGCTGCACCAACATGGCGCCTGCCAATGCCGAGTGGATGTTCAAGAACTCCAGGATGGGCGACGTGGTCAAGTTCACCGGCTCCTCCCGTCCCTTCAAACCGACCGAGGGCATCGGCGTCTGGGTCTACGACTTCGCCGGCTGGAAGGCCCAGAGCGCGCTCGCCTGACTCTGCGGGCGTCCGTTCAGTCCCAACCCAGCTCGTGCAGCCGCAGGTCGTCGATGCCGAAGTGGTGCGCGATCTCGTGCACCACGGTGACCGCCACCTCGTCAAGGACCTCCTCGCGCGTCTCGCACATTCGCAGAGTCGGACCCCTGAAGATGGTGATCCGGTCCGGCAGCGCCCCAGCCCAGCCGCCGTCACGCTCGGTCAACGGGGTGCCGTCATAGACGCCGAGAAGGTCCGGATCATCTGAGGCCGGTTCGTCCTCCACGAGGAACACCACGTTGTCCATCAGGGCAAGCAGCTCGGCAGGGACCTCGTCGAGCGCGTCCCCGACGGCTTCGTCGAACTCTTCCGCGGTCATCCTCAGCACATCCACCAGCCTGCCACGGCGAAGCGGACCCTGACGCCCGGATGGTGCTTCGTGACACGACACAATGGCCGGGTGAGAGTGAGCGTGCGGGTCAAGCCCGGAGCGTCCCGGCCCAAGGTCGGAGGGCAGTATGGCGACGGGTCAGACGGTCAGGGCGTGATCCTGATCGTCAGCGTGGCTCCGCGGGCGGTCGACGGGGCTGCGACCGAGGCTGTCCTGAAGGCGGTTGCCAAGGAGTTCGGTCTGCGCCGGGCTGAGGTGGACCTGGTCAGTGGCCTGACCTCGCGGACCAAGGTTCTGGAGCTACGGGGTGATGAGCGCGACCTCTCAACGCGACTGGTGGAGCTGCTGGGCAGTTGAGCTCATCGGTGGCGCCGCGCGACGGGGTATGGGCCGCTGGCCCTGCTCGCAGGCTCCCTTGATGGGCTACGCGGCCCACACCCCTCCGTGCTCGCGTGGTTGATGGGGTGCTTGTCCCGCACCCCACCTTGCCCGCTCGCTGGTTGGCTCAGCGCGCAGGGGTGGAGTCGGGATCGACCTCGTGCTCATGAGGGGCGTAGGCGTCTGCCTCGGGGCGCTCATCGGCACCACCGTGCAGTGCTCTGACCCAGGGCTGCTCAACATCGTCCGGACCGGCCTCGATCGCCTCGTGTGCGGTGCCGTCGTGATGAGCAGCGGCAAGCTCAGCCGGTGTCACGGGTGGGACGGTTTCAGCGAAGTAGAACCTCGAGACTCTGCTACGCAGGCGCTCCTTGAGGGCGCCGGGCCGGCGCACCCCGTTGTCGTCGATAGTTGCAGCGACCTGCACGGGTTCTCCTGACGCGTGCTGCACCAGCGCCCACCGGGTGTGCTCGGGCAGAGGCTGGTGCACCTCGAAGAACTTGCCTTCCGCAGTGCGGACGAGACGCCCGGTCTCGCGGCCATGAAGAACCAGGTCGCGATCGTGGCGCTGCAGGCTCAGACAGATCCGCTTGGTCACCCAGTAGGCCAGCGGCGGGACCACGATCAGCAGGACCTGCAGCGCCCTGACGATGTCGTTGACGGACAATCCCAGCTTGATGGCGATCAGGTCGTCGCCGGCTGCGAAGAACAGGATGAGGTAGAAGCTGAGTGCCATGACGCCCAGCCCTGTTCGGGCGGGGGCGTTGCGCGGGCGATCGAGCAGGTGGTGCTCGCGCTTGTCACCGGTGACCCAGGACTCGATGAACGGGTATGCCCCGGCGATGCCATACAGAAGTGGCATCACGACCAGTGATGGGATGAACACGTTCAGGCTCAGGGTGTAGCCGAAGGCCTGGAACTCGAAGAAGCCGGGAAACAGGCGTAACGCCCCGTCCGCGAAGCCCATGTACCAGTCAGGTTGTGAGCCGGCGGTCACCGGTGACGGGTCATAGGGGCCGTACAACCAGATCGGGTTGATTGTGACCAGGGCCGCCATCAAGGTCGTGATGCCGAAGACAATGAACAAGAAGCCGCCGGCCTTGGCCATGTAGACCGGCATGAACGGGTAGCCGACCACGTTGTCGTTCGTCTTGCCCGGGCCGGGGTACTGGGTGTGCTTGTGCACGGCAACAAGCACGATGTGGGCGGTGAACAACCCGACGATGATGGCTGGCAGCAGGAGCACATGGGTCGTGTAAAGCCGGGGGATGATCGCCTCGCCGGGGAACGCGCCGCCGAAGACGAAGTAGGCGAGGTAGGAGCCCACGACGGGGACGGACTGCATGAAGCCCTCGACCGCCCGCAGACCGGTGCCCGAGAGCAGGTCGTCCGGAAGGGAGTACCCGGTGAAGCCCTCGTTGATAGCCAGCAGGGACAAGATCGTGCCAATGACCCAGTTGACCTCGCGTGGCTTGCGAAACGCGCCGGTGAAGAAGACCCGGAACATGTGCACCGTGATCGAGGCGGTGAACATCAGGGCTGCCCAGTGGTGGATCTGGCGGATGATCAGCCCGCCGCGGACGTCAAAGCTGATGTCAACGGTGGATCTGAACGCCTCGCTCATCGCGATGCCCTTGAGCGGCACGTACGAGCCGTTGTAGATCACCTGACCGGCGCTGGGGACGAACCAGAAGGTCAGGAACGTTCCGGTCAGCAGCAAGATGATCAGCGAGAACATCGCGATCTCGCCGAGCATGAACGACCAGTGGTCTGGGAAGACCTTCTTGAGCAGGTAGCTCAGCGGCCTGGCTGCGCCGGTGCGGTCATCCACCCACCCCGCAAGACCACCGGCTTTGGCCATCGGCCCTCCAGCGGCCGGCTCAGGCCTGGCGTCCTTGGCGCGCAGACCCGCGGCGCCCTTCGGAATGGCTGCGTTGCTCATCCACGCTCCCAGAAGCTCGGACCGACCGCTTCGCGGAACGGCGCGTCGGCCACCAGGTAACCGTCGGCATCAACAGTGATCTTCAGCTGCGGCAACGGGCGGTGTGCCGGACCGAAGATGACCTTGCAGTCCTGGGTCACGTCGAAGGTCGACTGGTGACATGGGCACAACAAGTGGTGGGTCTGCTGCTCGTAGAGACCCACGGGGCAGCCCACGTGGGTGCAGATCTTGGAGTAGGCGATGATCCCGTCGTGGCCCCAGTCGCGTTCCTTGGCGACCAGGATCTGGTCGGGGTCCATGCGCATCAGCAGGACCGCGGCCTTGCCCTTCTCCTCAAGGAGATGGGCGGCCTTGTCGATGCCCTCTGGCATCACGTGGAAGACCGATCCGATGGTGACGTCCGACGCCTTGATGGGTGTCAGTTCTGGGTCACGCACCAGCCGCATGCCCTTGCGCCAGAACGTTGTTGACAGCGAGTTCTGGGGGAGCGGGCCGAGGCTGCCGGCCACCTGGAGGGCCAGCGGAAGCCCCACCAGTCCCAACGCGCCTCCGAGCGCGTACTTGATCAGCGGGCGGCGCGCCAGCTGTGACGCTTCGCCGCCGGCCATGATCGTTTCGACCGCCTCGGCTCGGGCAAGGTCGGGGGACCGCTGCGGATGCCGGTCCTCGGTGACCTCGGTGTCGGGCATCAGCGTCTTGGCCCAGTGGACCGCGCCGAGGCCGATGAAAAGCAGGCTGAGGCCAAGCGTGACGCCAAGCACGATATTTGACACATTCGCCTGCCCGATTCCGGGCACGAACCTGTACGTGTTCTGGTCGATCGCGAAGTAGGCGACCAGGAAGATGACCGTGGCCACCATTGAGATGGCGAACAGGGCCGCGACCTGGCGCTCAGCCCGTCGGGCGGCATGTTCGTCGAGGTCTGCGGCGCGGTTCACGTGGGGAGGCAGCCCCGGATCGGCAAAGCGCTCAGGTATGCCGCCCGAGCCCTCGACGTGCCCTTGGTCGAGACGTACCGCGGTGCCCGGCTGTTCGGGGTCGGCCCCTGCTGCCGGACCCAGCGTGGACTCCGTGTCGTGTTCGTTCATCGTTAGCTCGGTCCCGTCGACTCGCGGTACATATGTTCAAGGTCATGGCGTTCAACGTCACGGCGTTCAAGATCACGTCGCTCGACGTCATAACGTCGAATGCTGTTGCTAGGGCGTCGCATCAGGTCACGCGGCCTTCGCGCCGAGCCACACGGCGGCGGCAATAACCAGCCCCAGACCGAAGATCCAGATGAACATTCCCTCGGAGACCGGCCCGAGGTTACCCAGGGTCATGCCGCCCGGATTCTGGTTCTTGTCGAGCTCGTGCAGGTAGCTGATGATGTCGTTCTTGTCCGTGGGCGACAAGTTGGTGTCGTTGAAGACCGGCATCGACTGCGGTCCGGACACCATGGCCTCGTAGATGTGAGTACCCGTGACGTTGCGCAGGCTCGGCGCGTACTTGCCACGAGTCAGCGCGCCACCTGAGCCGGCGAAGTTGTGGCACATCGCGCAGTTGACCTTGAACAGCTCGTTGCCGCGAGCGATGTTGCCATCTCCCTTGGTGTACTGGTCGTCGGGAACCGGCGGTCCGGGGGCCAGCGACGCCACGTACGCGGCGAGAGAGGCGATCTGCTCTTCAGTGAACTTGACCTTGTTGCTGCGGGGGGCCTGGACGGCCGGGCCGGCGAGCGGCATACGGCCGGTGCCCACCTGGAAGTCGACGGCTGCGGCGCCCACGCCGGCCAGGCTGGGGCCTTGTTTGCCACCCTCGGCGTTGAGGCCGTGGCAGGTGGCGCAGTTGGCCAGGAACAGCTTCTTGCCGGCAGCCGTCTGATCAGCGGCGGCTACAGCAGCCTGGGCAGGTTTGGGGGCCAGGAGGGTGTACAGCCCCCCGGTGGCCACGAGCCCCAGCAGCAGGACGAGCAGAATCGCGGCCGGATGGCGGCGATGGGAGGCCAGTGCGTTCACAGGAAGCTCCTGTCGTCGGTGCGGACGTCGAGGGCGAAGGCGTGCATCACTTGAGCAGGTAGATCGTGGCGAACAGGGCGATCCAGACCACGTCGACGAAGTGCCAGTAGTACGACGTGACGACCGCGCCGGTGGCTTGCGCGTGCGTGTAGCGACGGGTCGTGAAGGTTCGGCCGATGATCAGCAGGAACGCGATCAGACCACCGGTCACGTGCAGACCATGGAACCCGGTGGTGAGGTAGAAGACCGAGCCGTAGGCGTCGGAGGAGATGGTCACACCGTCGCTGATCAGGCTGGCGTACTCGAAGACCTGGCCGGCGATGAAGAGTGAGCCGAAGATGTAGGCGAGGACGTACCACTCGCGCATGCCCCATTGCTTGAGCTGGAAGATGGTGCCGGTGCGTGCCGGCTGACCGCGCTCGGCCTTGAAGACGCCGAGCTGGCACCAGACCGAGGAGACGACCAGCACCAGGGTGTTGATCGTCGCGTACTGGACATTGAGAAGGTCCGTCCTCTGATCCCACAGCCCCGGGGACACCGAACGGATCGTGAAGTACATCGCGAAGAGCCCTGCGAAGAACATCAGCTCGCTGGCCAGCCAGACGATGGTTCCCACCGACACCATGTTGGGCCGGGTCACCGGGCCATGGCCGGGGATGGATCCCGACGAGGGGTTCGGGTTGCTTGAGTGAACTACGGATGCGGACGCCACCGCGCCATTATTGCCTTATCCGGGTTCGTATTGCATCAACATCCGCGGATGGGTCTCGCCTTTCGATCAAACAGGCACCGGTAACATCAGGCCCATGACCGCTTCGCATGCTTCGCCGGCCTCTTTCCCTGCTCAGACTGCACAGGCCGGATCTGCCCGCCGGCTGTCGGTGCTGCTCTACAGCGACGACATCGCGACGCGTGACGCCGTCCGCATTGCGGTGGGACGACGGCCGGCGCGAGACGTTGAGGTGACCTCCTGGCTCGAGTGCGCCACCGCCGCCGCCGTGATCGACGCTGTCGAGACCGGGGAGTTCGATGTGCTCGTTCTCGACGGTGAGGCGACCCCGGTTGGCGGGCTCGGGCTGTGCCGACAGCTGAAGAACGAGATCTTCAGCTGTCCGCCGGTACTGGTGCTGACTGGGCGGCCGCAGGACGGTTGGCTCGCAGCGTGGTCCCAGGCGGATCTGGCGGTGCCGCATCCGCTCGACCCGATTGCCGTCGCCAGCGCCGTTGCCGATCTGGGTCGCACAGCCGGCGCCCCGACCGCCAGCGTCTAGCCGATGACGGCTGAGCCGTCAGCCAGCCTCCCGATGACCTGGCCGACGATCTACACCACGCTGCTCTCCGGGCAGAGCCTTGGCATCACTGAGTCCCGGTGGGCCATGGACCAGATCATGAGCGGCGAGGCGAGCCCGGCGCAGGTCGCCGGCTTCCTGATGGCGTTGCGCGCCAAGGGTGAGACCGTTGCGGAGATGCGCGGGCTGGCCGACATGATGTTGGCGCACGCGAGCCGGATCGAGGTTGCGGGGACGACGCTGGACATCGTGGGCACCGGCGGAGATCGCGCGCACACCGTCAACATCTCGACCATGGCCTCGCTCGTTGCCGCGGCGGCCGGCGTGCGAGTCGTCAAGCACGGCAACCGTTCAGCGTCGTCATCGTCGGGCTCAGCTGATGTCCTCGAGGCCCTTGGCGTCAACTTGGCGCTGCAGCCGTCGGAGGTTGCGGCTGTCGTGGAGACGGCGGGCATCACGTTCTGTTTCGCCCAGCAGTTCCACCCGGCGATGCGGCACGCGGCCGCAGCGCGTCGTGACCTGGGGATTGGCACCGCCTTCAACTTCCTGGGCCCGCTGACCAACCCGGCTCAGCCCACGTATGCCGCGGTGGGCGTCGCGGACGCCAGGATGGCGCCGCTCATGGCGGGGGTGTTTGCGGACCGGGGAAAGGATGCCGCTGTCTTCCGCGGTGACGACGGGCTCGACGAGCTGACCACCTCCACGACCTCGAAGGTCTGGTGGGTGCGGGGCGGCGCGGTCCGCGAATACAGCGTGGATCCCGAGCGGGTCGGACTCGAGCTGCACCCGCTGGAGACGCTGCGCGGGGCCGACGCGGCCTACAACGCCCAGGTCGTCAGGGATGTGTTCGGCGGGGCGACGGGGCCAGTTCGGGATGCGGTGGTGCTGAACACCGGGATCGCACTTGCACTCACTGTGCCCGACCGTGGCGAGCGTCCGGCCGACTTCATCGCAGCCCTCCGGACAGGGATGGACCGCGCAGGCGCAGCCATTGACGACGGAAGTGCCACATCTGTGCTGCAGCGATGGGCAGATGCCACGCAGTCGTGACGCAGGGACGTCGTATTGCCGGTCTGCCCGATGACGTCGTGGGCCTTGGTCTCAGGCGTTGTCCAGACCGAGGCTGAAAGCGGCCTCGAGGTCGTGCCTGGAGTAGGTGCGGAACGCAATGTGGGTCTGGGTGAGCAGAACACCGCTGACCTTGTTGAGCTGGTCGGCGATGACGTCGGCGAAGTCCTCGTGCTGATGCACGCGCACCATGGCTATGAGGTCGACGTCCCCGGTGACGGAGTAGACCTCGCTGACGCCGGGGATCTCGGCGATGGCGGCGGCGACCTCGGGAATTCGGTCGACTTCGGCGTTGATCAAGACGATGGCGGTGATCACGGACCCACCCTAGCTCGCGGCATGGAACGACGTGTGTGCTTCTGGCGCTTGTGGCACCGACGGTGTCGTGGCCAGCGCCGCCACGACAGCAGGGCTGTATCGGCGGAGCCCGGTGCTGCCAGGCTCGTCGAACCCAACAACATCGCGGTGGTGCGCCGTGGCATCGGGGTCCAGGGCGGCGTGGGCTGCGCCCGCGCCGTGCACCGGGCAGGTCCACTCGCCCTCAATGGCAATCAGGCGGACGCCGGCGGACTCCATCCAGCGCAGGACTTTCTCGGTCTCTTCAGCCGACGCCGAGGGGGCCGGGCCTGGGACCGGCTCGACGTTCTCGGAGGTCGCCTCCAGCGCCTCGACGTAAGGGCGAGGGTCGGCGCCGCGGGGGACCACGGTGGTGCCCGCGAGCCGGCCGTACCGGACGCAGATGATCTCCCACCCACCGTTCGGTGCCGGCCGTGCCGCGATGATCTCGGCACTGTTGGCCAGCGGTGCCAGGCGTTGGGTCCGTGCGGCAGCCCGGACAAGGTGAAGCAGTCGGTCACGTACTGCGCCGGCGTCTTCATAGCGTTGCTCACCCGAGAGGCCGCTCATTCGCTGGCACAGGGCTCCGACCACATCGCGGGAGTCACCCGCGATCATCTGGGCGGCCTGCTCGACGACGAGGGCGTAGTCCTCGACGCTCTGGTTGCCCATGCAGGGGCCGCCGCAGCGCCCCATCTCGGCGAGCACACAGCCAACCGATGTGCCGTTGGCAGGCAGGCGCTTGGTGCATTGACGCAGGGGAAGCACCTCGTGGACCGCGGCGATGGCTGACTCAGCCCCCAGGCGCGAGCTGAACGGGCCGAAGTATCGCGCGCCGTCGTCCAGGACCGCCCGGACAATGCTCAGCCGCGGAAAGGGCTCGGCGGTGAGCTTGACCCAGGGTGCTCGCTCAGGGTCCTTTGAGCGGCGGTTGTAGCGCGGCTTGTGGTGGGCGATCAGGCGGAGCTCGCGGACCTGTGCCTCCAGCGTGGTCTCGCAGACGACAGGGGTCACGCTGGCTGCGACCCCGACCATCTCGGCCATTCTGGTGCGCTGTTCCGATGCCGTGAAATAGGTACGAACCCGGCGGCGGATGTCCTGGGAGGTACCGACATACAGGACGTGCCCCTGGCTGTCCTTGAACAGGTAGACGCCAGGGGCAGAAGGCAGACCCTCGGCGAGATGTCGCTTGCGGCGTTGGGCGGGGTTGACCCGTGAGGAGTATGTGCTGAGCTCTTCGAGAGTCACCACACCGAGGCTGCCCACTCTCGAGAGCAGTCCATGAAGAACGTCGACGGTTGCGCGAGCATCGTGCAGGGCGCGGTGATCCGGGGTCGTCGCCGCGCCGAACAGCCGAGCCAGCGTGCCGAGCTTGCGGTTCGGTGCCTCGTCCTTGCTGACCAGCTGTCGGGCCAGGTGCACGGTGTCCACGACGCGAAAGTCCGGCCAGGTGTGGCCGGTGTGGGCGGCGGCCGCCTTGAGGAAAGAGATGTCAAAAGGCGCGTTGTGGGCGACCAGCACGCTGTCGCCCGCGAACTCGAGAAAAGCGGGGAACACGCTGTCGATCCGGGGGGAGCTGGCCACCATCTGGTTGGTGATGCCGGTGAGGACCGAGATGAATGCCGGGATCGGCTCAGCCGGGTTGACCAGTGTCTGGAACTCGCCCAGCACCTCGCCGCCCCGGACCTTGACCGCGCCGACCTCGGTGATGTGTGCACCGGAGGGGCTGCCGCCGGTCGTCTCAAGGTCGACGACGACAAAGGTGACGTCGGACAATGGGGTGCCGAGCTCGTCGAGTGTGCCCTGCAAGCCCTTCATGTCAACGGACGTTAGGCGCTGCTACCGACAGCGCCCGACAGGCGCGCTGTCACACGGCAAAAGGGGTGGTGGGAGAAGGGACCAGAGGGCTGTCAGACCGTCGGCCTAGCGTTCGTGACAAGGCTCAGCACCGAGGCGGGCCCCATACAAAGGTGGATCAGGAGGGCCCTGTGATGATCGTCGACTGCACGACATGTCCTGTGCGAGGCCAGCGGTGTGACGACTGCGTTGTGACGGTGCTGCTTGCGCCTCCGTCGTCCGAGCTGCCACTCGACGCAGCCGAACGCAGGGTGGTGTCGACCTTCGTCAACGCCGGTCTGGCCAGCGTCGAGGCAGCTGCAGGGCTGTTCGCACGGCACGAGCCCATGGACTTCGGGGAGCACTGGCAGTCTGCGGAGACCTGGGGTGCCGCCGGCGCCGTTGGCTGAGCCGAGCGCTGAATCGCCACTACGATGGCGCGATGACCAAGGCCCGGCGTGTCGCGGCGATCGCGCTGTGCGCCGGACTGGTCGCAGTCCTCACAGGGCAGCTGAACGGCAGTTTCGACCTGCGTCTCGGAAGTGCGCCGCAGGCCGCCCACTCGGTGCAGAGAAGCGGTGACGGCAATCCCCCTGCCGCGTCGTCGGTGCCGACGGTGGACGAGCCAACCGCCCGTATGTCGGCCGCCCAGGATCTGCTGTCGGTCCGTGCGAAGGCCGTGAAGGCCAGGGACAAGAGCGCGTGGATGGCAACGGTGGACCCCCCCGCCTCGGCGTTCAGAGGGCGCCAGTCCGTGGCCTTCGACAACCTCGTCAAGCTCCCGCTCGGTCAGTTCTCCTATGACGCAGTGGAACTGGGTCCCGCTCTCACCCCTGCCCGGGCGCAACGGGTGGGGCCCGTGGCGTGGGTGGCCAAGGCCACTGGCACCTACTCGTTGGCTGGCTATGACCGAGCGCCGCGCTCCTTCGAGGCGGCCTACACGCTCGTGCAACGTCCTGCAGGATGGCGCATTGCGGACGACACCGACGGCGCCACGCCATTGCAGATGTGGGACTTGCCGCGAATGACAGTGCTGCGAGGTCGGTCCGACATTGTCATCGGCAACGCCCCGGAGTCGAGGATGCGTGACTACATCGCGACTGCCGACTCAGCCGTTCGCCGGGTCACCGGAGTGTGGGGGACCGACTGGGACTCACACGTGGTCATCCTGACGCCGTCCACGATGGACGAGTTCGCCAAGCTGCTGTCGCGTACGAGCGATGACGGGCTCGATCAGGTGGCTGCGATCACCCAAGGTGTGGTCGGCCCGGGTCAGCGGGCACAGGGGGACCGGGTTGTTATCAACCCCAAGGCATTCACTGCGTTGCAGCCCCTCGGACGACGAGTGGTCATCACCCATGAGCTGATCCACGTGGCCGCCCGCTCGTCGACCACTAGGCCGGTGCCGATCTGGCTGTCGGAGGGAATGGCCGACTATGTCGGGTACTCCGGGCTCGGCCTTTCGCGTACCCGTGTTGCCGCCGAGCTGCTCGCCCTCGTGCGACAGGGCAAGGGCCCGAGGATGCTTCCGACCGAGGCCGACTTCGACCCTGCGAAGAACAAGATCGCGCCGTTCTACTCATCGTCGTGGTTGGCCGTGTCCCGGCTGGTCGACCTCTACGGACAACCGAGGGTCGTCGCGTTCTATCGGTCGATCGCCGGGGACCTGAAGGTGGACCCGGCGGTCGAGTCGGACCCCGCCTCGATTACGGCGCTGGCGTTCCCCAAGAGCTTCGGGGTCTCAGAGACGGCGTTCGTCGCCGGCTGGCGGCACTACCTGGCGGCACTCGCCCAGGACTGAGGCGGGTCGGGGGAGACCGGCCTTCACTCCTTGGGGCCGGAGTACAACGCCTCGACTTCTGCTGAGTAGTCCTTCATCACGATGTTTCGCTTGAGCTTCAGCGATGGAGTCAGATAGCCGTTGTCCTCAGTGAAGTCGCCGGCAAGCATCGTGAACTTGCGAATCGACTCGGCCCTGCTGACCGCGAGGTTGGCGTCGTCGACAGCTTTCTGGACCTCGGCGAGCACGACCTTGTTGGTGCGGGCGGCCTCCACGGACAGACCCTGGAGGCCGTGGTTCTTGGCCCAGGAGGGGAGCATCTCGGCGTCGAGGGTGATCAGGGCGCCGATGAAGGGCTTCTGGTCGCCCACCACGATGCACTGGGACACCAGAGGATGGGCGCGCAGGCGGTCCTCAAGGAATGCGGGGACGACGTTCTTGCCACCAGCGGTGATCAGGAGCTCCTTCTTGCGACCGGTGATCCTCAGGAACCCGTCGAGATCCAGCTCTCCGATGTCGCCCGTGTGGAACCACCCGTCAACGATGGCGTCGTTGGTCGCGGTCTCGTTGTTGCGGTAGGCCGAGAAGACGCCGTTGCCCGTGACCAGGATCTCGCCGTCGTCGGCGATCTGGATGGAGACGCCCGGCAGCGGCGGCCCGACGGTGCCGATCTTGATCATCTCGGGAGTATTGAGGGTGGCTGGCGCTGTGGTCTCGGTCAGTCCGTAGCCCTCGAGCACGGTGAGCCCGATGCCGCGGTAGAAGTGACCCAGGCGGGTGCCCAGGGGAGCGCCGCCTGAGATGGCATACGTGACCTTGCCTCCCATGGCGGCGCGCAGCTTGCTGTAGACGAGCTTGTCGAAGAACGCGTGTTTGGCGTTGAGCAGCGCACCTGGTTTGCCGTCATCGTGTGCCGTGCTCCAGGCGATAGCAGTCAGGGCTGCCGAAGCGAAGATCTTGCCCTTGCCCTCGGCGGTGGCCTTCTGCTCCGTGGAGTTGTAGATCTTCTCGAAGACGCGCGGCACCGACAGGATGAACGTGGGCGAGAAGGTGCCGAAGTCGGTCAGGAGGTTCTTGATGTCAGCTGTGTGCCCCATCCGAACCCCGGCCTGGACGCAGACGACCTGGACGAACCGGGCGAACACATGGGCGAGAGGCAAGAACAGCAGCGTCGATGCACCAGGGACGGACACGACTAGCTTCATGCGCTCGACACTGTTCTCGGCCAGGGCCATGAAGTTGTCGTGGGTGAGCTGGCAGCCCTTGGGCCGGCCGGTCGTGCCTGACGTGTAGATGATCGTGGCGACGTCGGCACGACTGACCTGGCCGCGTCGGATCTCAAGCGCCTCATCAGTGATCTCGCGGCCGGCGACCTTGAGCTCGTCCAGCCCCCCTGCGTCGATCTGCCACACGTGGCGAAGCTCGGTCTGCTCGGCTCGCACGGCGTTCAGGGTCCGGGCATGCGTGGGGGTCTCCAGGATCACGGCAGCGCATCCGGCGTCACCGACGATCCAGCCGACCTGCTCTGCTGAGGAGGTCTCATAGATCGGCACAGGGACTGCACCGGCGGTCCATACCGCGAAGTCCACGAGGGTCCACTCGTAGCGTGTCTTGCTCATGATCGCGACGCGTTCCCCGACGCCGATCCCGGCTGCCATCAAACCCTTGGCCAGGGCCTGGACGTCCGCGAGGAACTCAGCGTTGGTGACGTCGACCCAGGTGCCCGCAGACGATGTGGAGAATGCCACATCGTGGGGCCGGGCGCTGGTGTTGCGGACCGGAAGGTCCGAGAGGTTGCCCGCGACCTGCGGTGCCACCAACGGTGGAACGATGATCTTCTTCAACGCAACGTCCTTCGAGACTTGATTGATGTGAGCCGGCGAACGAGTTCGAGGGTTCGAGGCACGGCGCTGTTGCCGAGTACGACCCCCGAGGCGGCATTGCCAAGGAGTGTTACCCCCCAAGGCGGAATGATAGCGAACGCCTGCGCCAGGGACTGTAGCCATGATGAACCTCACTGGTCCGCTGCGGGGCGCCTTCCGATGGTGAGAGGAACGGGACCCGGCCCGCATGCATCTGGCGAGCTCGGAAGGCTGCCTTGGTAACCTTCGCTCCATGGCCGATCGCACTGAGTCCAGCACCGTCATGAACGCCGCACCGGGTGCGGTGCTCGACGTCATCGCCGACTTCGAAAACTATCCCGAGTGGGCGAGCGAGGTCCGGAAGATCGCCGTGATCTCCGAGGACGGCGACGGGTGGGCGGACCAGGTCGAGTTCACGCTGGATGCCGGTGCCATCAAGGACACCTACGTCCTGGAGTACGACTGGGACGTGGCCGAAGACGGCACGGGGGTGGTCTCGTGGACCTTGGTCAGCGCACTGGTGCTCAAGGCGATGAACGGGTCATACACCCTCGAGGGCAGCGGCACCGGAACCATGGTCACCTACCGACTCTCAGTTGACGTCAAGATCCCCATGCTGGGCATGCTGAAACGCAAGGCCGAGAGGGTCATCATCGATACCGCTTTGAAGGAACTGAAGAAGCGGGTCGAGGCCTGAGCCGGGGCCCGGGCATCTCGTGAGAGTCGTTCTCTTCACCGGCAAGGGCGGCGTCGGCAAGACAACGAGCGCTGCTGCGACCGCCGTACAAGCCGCTCGTCAGGGCATCAAGACCCTGGTCATGTCGACCGACGCGGCCCACTCGCTCGGCGACGCGCTGGGTGTCGATCTGGGGACGGCGGCCGACAGCCCCGACCCGGTGGTCGACCAGGTGGTCGAGGTGGAACCCGGCCTGTACGCCCTGCAGCTGAGTGCCGCTCACAGCGTCCGGCGCTCTTGGCGGTCGGTGCAGGACTACCTCTTGACGGTGCTCAACAGCCTCGGTGTCGACCCCGTCGTGGCCGAGGAGATGACCGAGCTCCCCGGGTCGGATGAGATTGTCGCGCTGCTCGAGCTGCGGACGCAGGTCGAGTCGGGACCCTGGGACCTCATCGTCGTTGACTGTGCACCCACCGCCGAGACGTTGCGGCTGCTGGCTCTGCCCGAGGCCCTGAGCTGGCACCTCGAGAGGCTGATGCCAGCGCAGCGAGGTCTCCTTCGACGGTTGCACCCGGCGGCCGCCGCGGCAGTGGGGCTCCCGATGCCCGAGATGCAGGTCCTCGAGTCCTTGCGGCGTTGGCGCGAAGCCCTGCATGACATCCAGGCGATCCTCGCCGCCGAGAGCACGTCCGTACGGTTGGTCCTCACCCCCGAACGAGTGGTGATCGCCGAGTCGCGTCGGACGCTGACCTCCCTGCGGCTGTATGGGTTTTCCGTGGACCAGGTCATGGTCAACCGAGTCCTCCCTGAGGCAGATCCGGAATCGAGCCAAGACACCTGGCTGGCCGGTTGGAACGAGGCACAGCAGCGAGGCCTGTCCGAGGTCAGCCATTCCTTCGCACCGCTGCCGATCGTGATTACTCCCTATCTGTCGCACGAGCCGGTAGGCGCAGATGCGCTCGCCGACCTTGCACAGGCGCGCACAGGTGAGATCCGCGATGTCCTGATGGCGGCGCCCGCTCATGGCATGACGGTGCAGCCCGAGGACGGGGGCTACCTCCTCACCTTGCCCCTGCCGTTGGTGACGGCTGCCGAGGTGGATCTCAAACGACGCGATGATGAGCTGTTGGTGGCGGTGGGCGACCATCGCCGGGTGCTGTCGCTACCCAGCGTCCTGCGACGGTGTGTCGTCACCGGCGCGACGGTGCGAGATGCCACCCTTCGCGTGCGCTTCGTTCCCGACGAGAAAGTGTGGCCCGTGAATGACTGACCAACCCCAGCCTGCGATCGGCACGGTCGCCGAGGAAGCAGCGCGGCTGCTCTCGGCGGTGGCAAGCATGGCGCGCCCGAGCGCAGTCCCGAGCGAGGGCGCCGCGGACGACCCCAGCCCGTATGCCGACAGGCCGGCTCAGGACGCGACGCCACCTCACGTCGGCCAGATGCCACCCGGCACCGGGCCCGTGCCGCCACCTGATGCAGGGCCGGTGCCACCTGACCCCGGGCCTCGGGGTTCGGAACAAACGTGCAGTGCCTGCGGGGGTGAGAGCGGTGGTACCCCGGTTGCCTGCAAGCTCTGCCCCCTGTGTCAGGGCATCGCGCTGCTGCGGTCGATCCGGCCCGAGACCGTGGACCGAATGGCCGACCTCGCCTCCGCCATGGCTGAGAGCCTTCGGGCCATGGCCACCCAGTCGCGAGCCTCCGCCCCGGCCTCCGACAGCAGGGCGCAGCCCGGGATGCGCCCGGATGGCGTGACGGTTCAGGACATTCGTGTGGATGACGAGGGGTGACGCGCGTGACGACGATGATCGGGCTGGACATCGGTGGCACCAAGATCAGCGGCTGTGTCGTCGACTCGGGCGGGACGATCCTGGCCAGGGGCCGCAAGGACACGCCCGCGCAGGATACTGGGGCCATTGTCAACGCTGCTGCCACGCTGATCCGCGAGCTGTCCTTCGAACGTGAGATCGCCGCCGTCGGGGTTGCCTGCGCGGCCTTCCTCAACCGCACAGGCTCGACGATCCTCTTCGCCCCCAACCTGGCCTGGCGCGATCTTCCGCTCAAGCAGCTTCTCGAATCGGCCCTCCACCTGCCCGTCACCATCGAGAACGATGCCAACGCCGCAGCCTGGGGAGAGTTCCGTTTCGGCGCCGCTGCAGGGACGGCCGACATGGTGTTCGTCACGGTCGGCACCGGCATCGGCGGAGGCGTCGTGACTAACGGGGTACTTCTCCATGGGGCCTTCGGCATCGCCGCCGAGCTGGGTCACATGAGGGTGGTTCCCGGCGGACTACGTTGCGGCTGCGGCAATCGTGGCTGCTGGGAGCAATACGCCAGCGGCACCGCCCTGGTCCGAGAGGCTCGAGAGCTCGTCATCTCCGAGACACCTCATGCGGCCCGACTGAGCGAGCTGTGCGCCGGCGACCCGGCCGAGCTCACCGGACCTGACGTCACCCGGGCCGCGGCCGAAGGCGACCCTGCGGCTCTCGAGCTGATGTCTGACCTCGGGACCTGGATTGGTGAGGGCGCTGCTTCTGTGGCTGCCATCCTGGACCCTGAGCTGATCGTGCTGGGCGGGGGAGTGGCCGAGGCGGGGGCACTGTTGATCGATCCCGCCGTTGCTGCGTTCCGTCGCCACCTGACCGGTCGAGGGCACCGGCCAGAGGCGCGGTTCGTCCTGGCGAGTCTTGGCAACGACGCCGGGATGATCGGCGTCGCCGACCTGGCCGCGCGGAGTCACCCGTGAGCCGTCGGCTTGCCATCGGTATCGACATCGGTGGCACCAAGGTGGCCGGCGGTCTGGTCGACGTCGACGGCAACATCACCCACCGCGCCCGCAGGGACACTCCGCATCGCTCCAAGAGCCCGTCGGTCGTCGAGGACACCATCGTTGAGGTGGTGGCCGAGCTGATAGAGGTCGTCGGAGCCGGGAGCGTCGCCGCTGTCGGCATCGGCGCCGCCGGTTTTGTCGCTGCAGATCGGGCCACCGTGGTTTTCGCCCCGCATCTGTCGTGGCGTCACGAACCGCTCAGGGAGGCTCTGCAGAAGCGCGTTGCTCTGCCGATGTTCGTGGACAACGACGCCAACGCGGCGGCCTGGGCAGAGTGGAAGTTCGGGGCGGCGCAGGGCGAGACCCATCTCATGATGATCACGCTGGGCACCGGCATCGGGGGCGGCATCCTGATCGACGGGCAGGTGCAACGTGGTCGTTTCGGTATCGCCGGGGAGTTCGGACACATGCAGGTGGTGCCGGGCGGTCATCGTTGCGAGTGCGGCAATCGTGGGTGTTGGGAGCAGTACGCAAGCGGAAATGCGCTGGTGCGTGAGGCGCGCTCGCTGTTCTCGGCGAACTCACCGCTTGCCAGCGACCTGTTCGATCGCGTCGAAGGTCTTCCGGCCAACCTCACCGGGCCGTTGATCACGGAGGCCGCGCGCGACGGTGACCCAACGGCTTGTGAGCTGCTCGCCGATATCGGCAACTGGCTGGGGGTCGGTATCGCCAACCTGGCAGCGGCATTCGACCCCGGTACGTTCGTGATCGGTGGCGGCCTGAGCGCTGCAGGTGACCTGTTGCTGTCCTCGGCCCGCGAGACGTTCAAGCGGCAGCTGACCGGACGCGGATACCGGCCAGAGGCACGCATCGTGGTGGCGGAGCTGGGCAACGACGCAGGACTAATCGGTGCGGCGGACCTCGCCCGCTGGGACGTCGAGTCACAGGACGACTGACGTGGGGCACATCCTGCGCGTCGCGTCATACAACCTGTGCGACTTCAGGGACGACGGCCAGGCAGCCGCTCGGGTGATTCGCAGCATCAACCCGGATGTCCTGTGCTTGCAGGAGGTTCCGCGACATCTGATGTCCAGTCACCGGATCGCTATGTTTGCGGCGCGGTGTGGTTTGGGCTGGTCGGGAGGACATCGCGGGAGCGGCGGTACGACGGTGATGTCGAGCGTGGGGCTGGACGTTGTTGACGTGAAACACAGGTCCTTGAAGGTCGGACGGTTTCAACGGGAGCGGGGGTACGCCGTGTGTCAGCTTCGGCTGCCCGGTCACCAGACTGTCGGTTTCGTCAGCGTGCACCTGAGCGTGGCCGCCCATGAGCGCGCCATCCACGTGCGTACCCTCCTTGATGCACTGCCAAGGGGACGGCCTGTCGTCGTGGCCGGTGACCTTAACGAGGGCTCGGACGGGTCGGCGTGGATGGCCATCGCGGCAAGGTTATGTGTTGTCAGCGGGGACGCACCGACCTTCCCTGCCAGCACCCCCCGTCATCGGATCGACGCCATCTTCGCTTCACCAGAGCTACCGGTCGTGTCGATGCCCCCGGTCGAGCTGGACCGCGCAGACCTCGTGGCAGCAACGGACCACCTCCCGGTCTGGGTGGACCTGGATCTCTCGAAAGTCGCCCTCGGCTGACGCGGCCGACCCCCACAGTCAGAGTCGCGCTCCGTCGTCGTCATCGTCCTGGTGATCGCGCGGGAGCCGTGAGACGAGCAGGACGAAGCCGCCGACGGATAGCCCGATAGCCGTGAGCATCCAGGAGCTGCCGGCGTCACGGTTGAAGAAGATGAGGTACAGCAAGAGAAGGGGCCCGCCGCACATTCCGACGAGGATGCCCCAGAACTGCAGGTCGCCGGCTGGCAGCGGGGCTAGGGGCGGCGGCTCGAAGTGCTCCTCGAGCTCGTCGTCCACCTCGTGCGCTCGCCACGCTTGTGGAGCCGGGATGGCGTCTGGAGTAGGAGGGGGAGTGGGCTCCTGCCGCTCCGAAGGCGGGTCGTTCAGGAAATGATGATGCCCGACGTACGGCTGATCAGATGCCTCGTCGTCGGCAACCTCGTGATCGGACGTTGGTGCCGGGTTGGCGGTGGGCTCTGCCGTCGCGTCGTTCCAGTGAGCCACGATGTCGGCAAACATCGCGTCGTGGTCGAAACCGTCGGACCTCTGCCGACGGTCGGCATCGTTCATTTCTGGGTGATGCGTTCAATGAACTTGGCGGACTCGGCAAAGATGAGCGGAGCGTCATTGTCAATGGTGGCAACATGATACGAGTCCTCGAGCAGGATCTCGTTGACGTCAGTGCTGGAGATCCTGGACAGCACCAGCGCCGAGCTTGACGCGGGCAGGACATGGTCCTGCGGTGAGCGCAGCAGCAGCACAGGCTGGGTGATCTCAGGGAGGTCCCGGACGACCGCCTGCCACGCGACCAGCTGGGAGTGCAGAGCCTTCAGCGGGTTGCGCGCGTAGGCCTGCTCAGTAACGCCGTCTTTCTTGACGTCATTGCCGATCGCGCCCAACGACGGCAGAACGTGTTTCAGGACCGGCAGCAAGCGGATCCGGGGGTCCTCCGACTTGACTGCCGGGTTGACCAGGATCAGACCACGGATCCGGGGTCCATGTTCCTGAGCCAGTTTCAGCGCCAGTGTGCCCCCCATGGACAGGCCGCCGACGACGACTCGTTCGCAGGACTCGTGCAGCTCGCGAAATGCTGCGTCGACGCAGTTGTACCAGTCCTCCCACCGGGTGGTGTTCATCTCTTGCCAGGTGGTGCCGTGTCCGGGCAGCAGGGGGACTCGCACCGTGAAGCCGCGATCAGCGAGGTACTCGCCCCACGGCCGCATGCTTTTCGCCGTACTGGTGAAACCGTGGCACAACAGCACCCCGACATCGGATCCGTCATGGTTGAACGGTTCGGCTCCGGGCAGAATGGCCACAGAATCACTCCTGGGGTGTCGAAGAAAACTTCGGACGTCGTTGCAGGGGAATCTTCGCACGACGTATCACGCAGGCATAGTGCCGTAGAGTTCACGCGTCGGCAAAGGGGTGTGATGTCTCACAGGTTGGAGGTGGTTCGGGGTGTTCTACTGGGTGCTCAAGACACTGGTTCTCGGGCCGATCCTGAGGCTGTTGTTTCGTCCGTGGGTCGAGGGCGAGGAGAACATCCCGGCTGAGGGCGCTGCGATCTTCGCCAGCAACCACCTCTCTTTCTCTGACTCCATCTTCTTGCCGCTGGTGCTTCCGCGCCGGATCACGTTTCTGGCGAAGGCCGACTACTTCACCGGCCGAGGCGTCAAGGGCCGCGCAACGGCAGCGTTCTTCAAAGGCGCCGGCCAGCTGCCGATCGACCGTTCCGGAGCGGGCGCTGGCGATGCTGCACTGAACAGTGGCCTGAAGGTCCTGCGCCGGGGCGAGCTGCTCGGCATCTACCCCGAAGGCACCCGCTCGCCCGATGGCCGTCTCTATCGTGGGCGTGTCGGCGTGGCAAGGATGGCGCTTGAGGCGGGCTGTCCCGTGTTGCCGGTGGCCATGATCGGCACCGACAAGGCGCAGCCCACCGGCAAAAAGGTCCCCAAGATCATGCGCATCGGTGTACGCATCGGCAAGCCCCTGGACTTCTCTCGGTACGAAGGCATGGAGAACGACCGGTTCGTCCTGCGTTCCATCACCGATGAGCTCATGTACGAGTTGATGCTGCTGTCACACCAGGAATACGTGGACATGTATGCCACGTCGATGAAGGACCGCCTGCTTGCGGCCGCCAGGTCCAAGGCCAAGGAGCTGCAGCAAGAGGCCGCCGACCGGATTGACCGCATTGACAAGGGCATCAAGGGCGATGGCGCCACCCTCGACACCGACGACTACAGCGACGCCGACGAACCGAGCGAGGCGCCCGCATCGGCAACTGACGATGAGGGTCGTCCGACGTCTCAGGGCGACGAGCGCGCGGCCAGCTAAGGGAGCGTCGTAAAATAATATAGCTTTATGGGTGCATGATGGCTATCTTTGCGCTATGAGCGCGATCGCGGAGTCCCTGGTGCGTCGGTATGACCTTGTGAAGGCGCATCTGAGTGAGCGTCAGCGTCGTGTGTGGCTAGGTGCGGAGGCCCGTGAGCTGGGGCGCAGC